>JBOGIC010000729.1:0-3586 GCA_050744985.1 Acidimicrobiales bacterium | reverse complement strand
GCCCGCGCCGGTCCGTCAGGCTGCTGGGCGTCGCGGCCGCGGCTCTGGTCGTGATCGCCGCGGCATTGGGTGGCCTGCTGGTGGGCCGGTCCGTGAACGAGCCCGACCCCAGCGTCCGCACCGCCGTGGCGGTCAGCGCCAGCGGTCGGGCGACGTGCCGCGCCTTCGCCTACGGCGACCAGGAGGCGTGGGTGTTCGTGAGCCTGGAGGCGCCACGGGAGTGGACCGCCGACTACACCGTCGAGATCACGACCCTCGCCGGCGGTCGCCCGGCGGCGGTCGGGCAGATGAAGCTCGAGGGAGGGCACGCGTCACTCGGCACGACCGTGGACGTGCCGGCATCGAGCCTACGGGCGATCCGGGTGCTCGATGCCTCCGGCGCCCTACGCTACGAAGCCGCGTTCTCCTGAGCTGACCCGCACTGTTTACTCCGCGAAAGGGGTACCCCCAAGGGCCAATCCCGCGGAGTAAAGCGATGGTTTGGTCGCTACGACGGCTTCTGCTGCTGGTGCCAGGCCTCGATGAGCTGGTGCCGCCACACCAGGGCCGAGACCAAAGAGAGCGTGCCTCCGAGGCCGGACAGCACCAGCACGGGCGTCGAGCCGGTGATCAGGCCGATCAGCAGAAGGAAGGCGCCCACCACCCCGAAGGCGCAGGACGTGACGAACGCTCGCGGGCGGGAGGACAGCTGAGCCATCACCGACCCAGGCTACCGCCGGCGGCCTCAGGCCACGCAGTCCTCGTCGCCGTCTTCCGCGGCGTCTTCCCAGGTCGGGTCGTCGGGCACCCAGACGATCTTGCAGTCCAGCTCGCAACGCTGGCGTCCCCAGCGCCGCCCCGCCAGGTGGCCGACCGCCTCGGCGGCCGCCACGACGTTGTGCACGAGGGCCCGGACGACGGAGTAGCGGCACCGCCGACCGGTCCGCACGACGAGCGGCGACACCCGGTCGACGTGCACCGACACCCGGTTGTCCGGGTGGACGGCCAGGTGGACGCTGTCGAGCGCCGAGCGCTGGCGGTACGAGCGGGTGCCCGGGTGGAAGATCCGGCCGAGGGCGTTGTCCCGGTGGAACTGGGCGTGCCCGTCGAGCCCTTGCAGTAGCCCAGCGCGGCTTCTTCGCATACCCGGTGTACGGGGCCGGAAAGGGCCGCGGACGGAAATCCCGAACTTTCTCGAGAAATCTGTATCAGGCGGGCAACTCACGACTCTCTTTGCCCGTCCCGCCGCGGAGGCGTCCACCCAGCCGGATCCCTTCGCAGCGGGACCCTAGCAGCGCGCGGGCACAACGTCCAGCGTTGTTTGTCGTCGCGCGCGGCAAAATCAGCCGCGGGCGAGGAACTTCTTGATGCAGTGCACCGACCCCAGGGCTGACGCGAGCGGGTGGCAGTCGCCCAACCGGTGCACCGTGAACCCCAGGCCTTCCCAGATCTCGGCGTTGCGGGCCTCCACGGGCGCCAGCGAGGCCCAGTCCCCGTAGGCGTAGGTCGGGAGGTAGACGTGCGGCTGGCCGCCCGCGCCGGCCGTCTCGACCAGGGCGTTGTTGGCCGTGGCGAAGTACCACGAGCGCTCGCGCCGGTCGGGATCGTCGACGTAGACGAGGGGCAGAGGATTGCGGATGACCTCGAACTCCAGCCGGGCGAGCCCGGCCGCGATCGAGTCGAACGCCTCGCGCATGGCCTGGGCCCGCACCGGCTCGCCCGTGAGCTCCGCCGCCATGGCCGGGTCGCCGACGAGCACCCGGTAGGCGCCGTTGGCGCCGCGTCCGGCGAGGGTGATGAACATGTCGATGTGGAAGATCGGCTGGGCCGTCCCCGGGGCGTTGCCGACGTGGACCGACTCGGTCCACGGCTGGCCGTCCAGCTCGAAGCGGCGGCGGGCCTCGGCCGGTACGGGGATGGTGCTCCCGACGTAGACGAGCCGGCGGCCCGTGTCGAGGTACTCGCCGTAGAGGCGCCGGATCAGCTCGGAGCGCGATTCGCCGGGGTTGGGCAGGAGCACGTTGCCGATGTACTGCAACGAGTTGGCCGGGTAGTCGGCGCCGATCAGGAAGAAGTCGTCGCCGATCAGCACGTTGCCGCCCTGGAAGTAGAGCGGGGCCTGGGCCTTCCCGAGGTCGGTGGCGTTGGAGACGAACTCGGCGATCAGGCCGTCGCCGAACCGGGGGAACGAGTACGGCTCCACGAAGAACGTCCGGCCGCCGGCGTCGGTCACCACCACGTAGCCGTCCTCGGCCCAGACCGAGAACACCAGGTGGTCGGGGGCCACGACGACGGTGTCGTCGGCGCGCCCGGCCGCCGCCAGCAGGTCGCGCACGTCGCCCTCCACCGACTCGTGGGTGAGGACGACCAGGGCCACCGTCGGCGAGAGCTCGCGGAGCAGGCTGCGGTACACGTCGGTCAGCGGCTCGGAGCCGATGGCGTAGTCCGGCACGGTCAGCAGCATGCGGCGTATCGCGCCCTGGGCGGTCGAGACGAGCGTCGGCTCCTCGGGGCGTGCGCCCAGAAGCGGCGCCGTCAGCAGCGTGCGGTACGCACGCGCCTCCAGCGCCTCGGGGGGAAGGTCGCCGCGCGTACGCCGGACGAGGCCCGGCGTGGCGGCGTAGTGCGGAGGCTTGAGCGGCGGATGCGGCGATGCGGCCATCGCGCCAGCTTGCCACCGCAGTCTTCAACCCCGTTTACTCCGCGGGATTGGCCCGTGGAGGTACCCCTTTGGCGAAGTAAACGAAGGGGGCTCGCGGTAGCGTCGCCCGGCTTGACCGGGACCCAAACCGCACGCGGCCTCGCCGTCGCCCTGGCCGTCACGATCGGCGTCCTCCTCCTCGCCGACCTGGCCGTGGTCGCGGCCCGCGTCGGGCCGTCCGGGTCCGAGGTGGATGACGATCCTCGCCCGCTCGAGGCCGTCCTCCCGGAGCTGATCACTTTCGTCGAGCAGGCACGGGGACTGCGGTTCCGGACGCCGCCCGACGTGAGGCTCCTCGCCGACGACGAGTTCGACGCCCAGCTGACAGAAGGCGACCCCACCGACGCCGACGAGCAGGCGGCCGACGACGCGGCCTACCTCGGGCTGCTCCGGGCCCTGGGGCTCATCGAGGGCGGCGTCGACCTCGATCAACTGGCGGCCGACACTGTCGCGTCGATCGTCGGCTTCTACGACACCGACAGCAAGGTCCTCTACGCCCGGGGGGCGAGCGCCACGCCCTACGTCAAGGAGGTGCTCGTCCACGAGCTGACCCACGCTCTCGACGACCAGCACTTCGGGATCGAGGGAGCCGACCTCGTCGACGACGTGGCCGCCGCCTTCGACGCTCTGGTCGAGGGGAGCGCGACCGCGGTCGAGGACCGGTGGTTCGACGCCCGGCCGGCCGCCGAACAGGACGAGATCACACGCGAGGACGGCGTGGGGACGGTCCGCGGCGACGACGTCTTCACCGCGCTGTTCGGGTTCCCCTACGTCGCCGGTCCGGCGTTCGTGGAGTCGTTGCTCGACGCCGGCGGGACGGCTCGCCTGGACGACGCCTTCCGGCGGCCGCCCCGCAGCACCGAGCAGATCCTGCACCCCGACCGCTACCTGGCCGGCGACGCGCCC
>JBOGIC010000728.1:0-5171 GCA_050744985.1 Acidimicrobiales bacterium | reverse complement strand
CGACCGAGGTCGAGCTGCCGGTGCCGTGCACGTACGACTTCGAGGTCACCGGCGCCAAGTACATGCACGCCCTCGACGGCGGCGAGATCCCGTTGATCCTGCTGTTCAACGGCACGGTCTTCACGACGTCCGGCGGCGCCATGAGCGTCGATCCCGTGCCGTGGCACAAGGAGGCCCACTACCGGTTACCGGTGGCCGTATGGCGCCGGATGATGGACCTCTCGTTCCCCAACGCCGGTTGGCTCCGGCTGCGCCGCGACACGCTCAGCGACTTGGAGCGGTTCAAGGCGGGGCGCGGGCTGCCGACGTGGGAACAGGCGATCGAGGTCCTGCTCAAGGAGGCGGGAACGTGACGTTCGAGGCCGCCGCCCAGGTCGCCGAGGCCGTCCTCTACGAGGGTTACGTCCTGTACCCGTACCGCGCCTCCGCCGGCAAGAACAAGCTGCGGTGGCAGTTCGGTGTGATCGCGCCGCGGGATTTTGCCGAGACCGATCCGTCCGAGGACTGGGCGATGCAGACCGAGTGCCCGATGGAGTTCGGCAAGAGCACCTGCCTCGACGTGAAGGTCCGCTGCCTGCGCGTGCAACAGCGCCAGTTGGAGCGGATCGTCGACAGCGGCGCCTACGAGCCGGTGGATATGCTGGACGTGGACGGCACGCTTCTCACGGCGTGGGACGAGGCGGTCGAGGAGGAGATCGACGTGCCCGGCCTCTGGCTCGCCGACCTGTTCGAAGCCGAACGGGTCGTCGACGTCGAGCTGCCGTCGTTCCTCCAGATGGAGTCCACCGACGGCGGGCGGATCACCCGACGCCGGCACCCGCTGTCGGTCCGGGTCCGGGTCGCCGCCGTGCGGGAGGACACGCCGTGGCCCCTCGCCCGGATCAGCGTCAGGATCGAAAATGTGACCGACTGGAGCGCGGTTGCACCCGAGCGCGATGCGGTGATGCGACGCTCGCTGGCCGCCGTCCACACGCTGATGGCGGTCACCAACGGCGCGTTCATCTCGATGTTCGACGCGCCCGAGTTCGCCAAGGCGAGTGCCGCCGAGTGCGTCAACCTCCACACCTGGCCCGTGCTCATCGGCGACTCCGGCCAGCGCGACGTGGTGCTGTCGTCGCCGGTGACGCTCTACGACTATCCCTCGGTGGCACCCGAGAGCATCGGTGACTTCTACGACTCGACCGAGATCGACGAGATGCTGGCGCTGCGCGTGATGACGCTCACCGACGAGGAGAAGCGCGAAGCGCGCGGAACCGACGCGCGCGCCGCCGCCATCATCGACCGCTGCGACGTCATCCCCGACGAGGTCTTTGAGCGCCTCCACGGCACGGTCCGGTACCTGCGCGATGTCACCTCCTCGAGCGGTCCCGAGCCTGAGCCCGGTGGAGCGGCCGAGGACGACCAGCCGAAGCCGTGGTGGGACCCGGGCGTCGACGCCTCGGTGAACCCGTTCGAGGACCAAGTGTGGATCGGGCCCGTACAGGTCGGCCGCGGCACCAAGGTGCGGCTCCGGCCCTCGCGGCGCGCCGACGCCTACGACATGTTCCTGATCGGGCGCGACGCCACCGTGGAGGGCGTCTTCCAGGACGTCGACGGCAACACCCAGGTGGCGGTCAGCGTCCTCGACGACCCGATGGCCGAGCTCGCCCAGTGGCACGGCCGCTTCCTGTACTTCTACCCCGACGAGGTCGAGCCGCTGGAGGTCGACGCGTGACCGACTACGGCGTTCGGGCCACGCAGGCCAGGGTGCTCGTGGCCGGCGTCGGCAACATCTTCCTGGGCGACGACGGGTTCGGCGTCGAGGTGGCCAACCGTCTGCTCGAGCGGCCGCAGCCCGACGGGGTGAAGGTCGCCGACTTCGGGATCCGGGGCCTGCACCTCGCCTACGAGCTGCTCGAGGGCTACGAGCTCGTCGTGCTGGTCGACGCGCTGCACACCGGCGACGAGCCCGGCGCCATCGTCGTGTTCGAACCGGATGCCGTGACCGAGGGGGGCGTGCCACCTGACGCTCACGACATGAACCCCGAGACCGTTCTTGGCCTGCTCGCCGACCTCGGCGGCCACGTCGAGCGCCTGCTGATCGTCGGCTGCGAACCCGCCGACCTGGGCGAGCGCATCGGCCTGTCCGACCGGATGTGGGCGGCCGTCGACGACGCCGTGGGCGTCGTCGAAGAGCTCATCGAAGAAGAGCTCCGCGTCTACGCGGGAAAGGAGAGCTGAGGGTGGTCCGTCGACTTGTCATGTCATTGGTGTTCGCCGCCGTGGCGGGGATCGTCGTGAAGTCGCTTCCCGACATCGCCCGTTACCTGAAGATCCGGGAGATGTAGGGAACGTGCGCATCGTCGGGATCCTCGCCACCGTCGTCGTCATCCTCCTCGTCCTCGGTGCGCTCGTGATGTTCGTACGCTCGCTGCCCGACCTGGCGCGGTACCGCCGGCTCAGGAAGATGTAGCGGGGGTGCACGAGCTGGGCCTCTGCGAGGCCATCGTGGGTGCGATCGAGCAGCGCGCCAAGGACCGCTCGGTCGCGCGCGTCCGGGTGCGGGTGGGGTCGTTCCACCACGTGCACCCGGAGGCGTTCGAGCAGTCGTTCCTGATGGCGGCGACCGGGAGCGTCGCGGAGGACGCGGTCGCCGAACTGGTGATGATCCCGGCGCGCGGGCGGTGCCGTGCGTGTGGGGCGGATTTCGAGTCGCGTGACCCGCTGGGCATATGCCCGGAGTGCGGGGGCGTCGACGTCGGTTTTATTGGCGGCGACGAGTTGATCCTCGAGTCCATCGAGTACCGGGCGTAGGCGTCGCGCATGTGCCTCGGCATCCCGGCCCGGATCGTCGCGTTGACCGACCATCCCCACCTGGTGGACGCAGACGTGTTCGGCGCCAAGCGCACCATCAATGTGGGGCTCATCGAGGAAGGCGTCGTGCCCGGCGAGTGGGTGCTCATCCACGTCGGCTTCGCCGTCTCCAAGCTCGACGAAGCCGAAGTGGCCCAGGCGGAGGCGTCGCTCGGGATGGTGGGTTCGGCGGGTGAGGACGCAGAGCGGTTTGAAGTGTGGGGCATCCCTGAGACAACGGAGGAGGAGGTCCAACAGTGGGCGTGATCATCGGTTTCGCCGTGGGGTACGTGCTGGGCACGCGTGCGGGGCAGGAGGGGTACGAGGAGCTGAGGACGACCCTGAAGTCCATCACGTCGTCGTCGGAGATCCGGGACCTGCTGACCGGCGGGTTCTCGGTGCTCGCCGACGTGGTGAAGTCGGGCGCCACGACCCTGGCCGAGCGGTCCGAAACCGAAGGCCGGTCGGTGCGCCGGGTGGCCTGAGTCGGCGCCCTACGTCGTCCGTCCCGCCGACCGGGAGGCGTTCAAGCGATGCCGCCGTGCGTGGGATTTCGGTTCGCCCCGGCGGCGCAACCGTGAGCCGTCGCGCCCACCCGGGGGTGTCGACCTCCACCGGGCGTTCCGGGCGGCTCTGGCCGTCTACTACTTCCCGGGGATGTGGGCATGGGACCGGTCCGTCGTTCGTCCCCTCGCCCATGAGGCGCTGTCCGGTTCGGTCGGCGCGCAGGTCGGCGAGCAGGCCGGCGACGGCGTGGGTCGCGTCGCCGATCAGGGCCGGCGCATGCTCGACCGCTACTTCGAATGGGCACCCACCGTGGACGACTTCGTCCCGCTGCGGGTGCAGACCGACTTCGAAGTGCCGTTCCCGCATCCGGACGACGCGCGCCGCGACCTCGTCACCCCGGCGGGCGAGCCGATCCACTACCGGGGCCGCATCGATTTGCTGGTGGTCGACGGGGACGACAACCACTGGCTCGTCGAGCACCGCGCCGGATGGACCGATCCGGAGTTGCTGGCCCTCGATCAGCGTACGGCGTCGTTCGCCTGGGCGTGGGAGCTGTCGTACCTCAGCATGCGGATCGCGGGCGTGATGTTCAACGAGGTCCGGTATGACGAGCCGTCGTTCCGCCGCACCCGCGTCCCCAAGAGCACGGCCGAGCTCGAGACGCTACGGCGGCAGATGGCATACGAGGCCCTCGACATGGCCTCGCCCGATGTCCGCGTCTACCCCAACCCGACGACGGCGAACTGCACGCCGTGTGCGTACCGGGCTCCCTGCCTGGCCGTGAACACCGGGCACGACGCCGACCCGATCCTCGCATCGGCGGCGTACCGCGACGGCGGGGAGGACGACGTGGTGGAGGGCCGCCTCGGCGGCGTCAGCTGGTCGATGGGGCGGGGCGCCGCCCCGCCGAAGTTCGGTAACCGCAAGGAGGAGGAGACAAGGTCATGACGCTGTGGTGGATCGGCAACGCCGTCCTGCTGCTGGTGGTGGCGCCCGCCGTCATCGTGCTGCTGGTCCGGCTGCTGCAACAGATCAACCGGCTGAACCGGCTCGCGGACACGGTCCTCGAGCATGGGGTGGCGGTGACGTCCAATCTCGACGGCCTACCGAAGCTGCTGGAGACCCAGCAACTGGCGACGGCCGCGCACGGGTTGGTCGGTCGGTACGGCGGGGCGCTCATGGGCGTCATCGCGAAGCAGTCCTGACGAAGGGGAGGAGACGGATGGGAGCGGAAACGGTCGCGACGCTGGTCATCACCGCGGTGATCGTCGCGGTGCTGGCGTTGTTCCTGATCACTATCGGGTTACGTCTACAGAAGCTCAGCTTCACGATCGGGACGATCATCGTGGGCCTGCGCGCCATACGCGAGCAGACCAAGCCCATCGACGGTGTGCTCGGGAGCATCGTGGGCGACGTCACGGCGATCGAAGGCGCGCTGGGCGGTGTCCTCGAGGCGGTCGGCGGCGGGGCGGCGCCCGTCGAGGCGGAGTCGATGGCCGACGCTGTCGCCCGCGCCCGGGGTGAGGTCGTCAAGGTCGACGCGGTCGCCGAGGTCGTCGAGTACTCCGACGATGGCGAGGACGCGTACGAGGACGAGGACGAGTACGAGGAGGAAGAGGGCGAAGGCGAGGAGGAGTACGAGGAGGAAGGCGAGTACGAGGAGGAGGAAGAGGAGCCCGAGCCGCTGTTCGAGGTCCCGACGCGGTCACGGCGCGGGGGCAGCGGCATGGCCGAGGCCGTCGCCCGGGCGCGCGAGCGCATAGCCGCCGGCCGCTGAGGACCCTCCGCTACACCTCGAAGACCGTTGGTTCGTGCACCCGGGTGGTCAGGGC
>JBOGIC010000727.1:0-13195 GCA_050744985.1 Acidimicrobiales bacterium | reverse complement strand
GGCTTGTCGTGCGCGGCGGTGGAGAGTGCGGCGCAGACGGCTTGTCCTACGTCCCCCGCCGAGAACTTCTGGTCCGCGCTCATGCGGTCGAGAAAGGCGACCCATGCTCGGCTCTGCAGTCGCGTCGCCCACTCCACCGACTGCTCTCCGTCGAGCACCTCACGAGCGGCGTCAATCACCTCGTCTACGGCCCCGTCGCCCGGGTACGCGGCGTCCCAGATCGGTTTGACGTGTTCGACCGTGAGGAGATCAAGGACCGAGCGGCGGCGGTGCCCGAGCGTCCCGTAGCCCGCCATGCCGGCCCCCAGCTCCTCCCACAACCGTCGCCGCCGCGCCAGCGACAGTTCGCCATGTGGTGAGCCCGCCAGGTCTTCCTCGGCCTCTTGTAGAGCCCGGCGGAGTATGGGGGATAGGTCGTCGCTCATGATGGGTCCTCGGCAATTTTGTCGACCGTGCCGTCGGGCCGGAACACGTACGTAGCATGGGGATCGGTGACGACCTGGGCACGATTTCGATGGATCGCGAGGGGTTGGTAGAACGAAGTGCAATCAGCGCACATCGGCTCGCTGACGGCATTTGGCTCGTTCGGACGACGGATCGCCTGCTGCTTCTCCGCGTGCGACGCCTGATACTTCCCCTCGAAACCGCCTCCGCTGATCCGGTCACGGCCCCCGGCGGGCGCAAGGCGATGTCCGATCTCGGTCGAGAGATCGCGCACCTCCTCCGGACTCGCGTCGACAAACCCCGGAGGTCGGGGCTGCTTCCATCCGCTCAGCGTCCGCTCAGAGTCGGAGGCGGCTGCCTTCACGACCCTCCCGCCCCGCCGAGCGCCGGCGGGACCATTCACCTCGGTCGAGGCCGCGAGTGCTCGGCCCAAGGCGCTCCTCGAACGGTTGACCGCGGCCTGTTCGGCCTGGCTCAACACCTCCTGACGGATCTCACGACCGGCGACGCCGCCGGCTGCCGCCGGTAGGGCCCGGTTGAGCGCTGCTCCTGCGAGCTGGGCAGCAACCTCGGCTGGGGTCAGGCTCCACATCGTCCGCCGGGGTCGGGACGTGCACCTGCGCATCGACGCCGCCTGGCTATGGCGGAACCAGCTCGACGGGGCCCTCAGCCGCTTGCGCGCCGCCCTCTGCTGAGCCGGGCCCCGGGTTTCTGTGCCGGCCCAGATCGGTTTATCGAGGCGCACCATCCGAATCGAACTCCGGCCTTTGTCAAGCGCGGGCTGGTTCCGATCGCCACCCCGCGTGGTCCTCAGCGGGCCTCCAAATCGGGGCCGATTCCGGCGCTACGCCGCTGGGCGAACAATCAAGGCTAGGGCTCAAACGATACGCGGTGGGGCTTGCAACTGATGGCCCCGCGAGGGTGGGGTCAGCGAGCGGCGGATTGGGGGCCTCTCGGGCGGTGGCGACGCTGGCGGAGAGTGGCGCCGGGACTCACCCGGCTCCTGAGGGTGGGCGCCGGATGTAAGGTCTGAAGGTCCAGGAGGGGCATCGAGATGGCGGAGAGGTTGGGCGAGCTTTGGGGCGTCTGGTCGGGCGGCCCGGGCACCCTTTTCCTCGTCGTAGCCATCGTCGTACTTACCGCCGCGTGGATCGGCTCGGCCGTCGCGACCTGGCTTGTCGTCTCACGACGATGGGGCCCGACGGCTGGTTTCGTCGCGATGGTGGTATTTGTCCCACTGACAGCGGCGACCGTCGGCATTGTCGATCCCGACGCGTGGATCTGGTGGGCCCTCGCCGGGCTCGCCCTGGCGCCCGTCCTTGCAACGCTCGTCGCCATGGTGTTCGGCTCGCGGGCGAATCGGTGTCCCGAGGGGCACCCGGTCGGCCCGAACTGGGCCTTCTGCCCGGCCTGCCCGAGCCCCCTCGCGGTGCCCACGGCGGCGCGGGCGCCGAGGAACGAGGTCGTGCTCGTCCGTCCGAGGGACACTGTCCTGCGGACACCCGAGGCCGCCCCGGTCGTCGAGGACGACCGGCCGTCGCCGTTCGTTCCCGAAGGCGGCACCGTATTGCTGTGGCTGATTCCCGAGTCGCCCGGGATCCCCGACATCGCCGTGCGAAAGATCGGTGCGGTCATCGGGCGCAATCCCGCCGCCGAGATCTGCATCGACGACGCCACGGTGAGTTGGGAGCACGCCCGAATCGTGAGCCGCGACAGTGCCCCCGCGCTCGTAGACCTCGACAGCTCCAACGGGACGTATGTCAACGACGAGCGTGTCGAGCAGGTTCTCCTTCTCAACGACGATCGGGTGCAATTCGGTTCTTCGACCTTTCGAGTCGTGAGGCCATGAGGGGGCTCACGATCGCGCTATTACTGACGATCACCTGTGCTACGACTGCGTGTCGCACACAGACGGCGACCTCGTTCACGGTCTCCCAGGTCGCGCGCGGGCAGGCTGAGGTCGGCTCGCTCGTGCACGCCACCGTGACCGAAGTCCGCTCCGGGCCGCCCCTGCTCGTGGAGCTGAGCGACCCGACCGCCGAGGAGCACATCTGGGTGACGGGATTCCCCGAGGCTCCCGGTCGGGGTGAGGACATCTGGACGCGCATCACCGGGCCCCCCGTCGCCGACGACCTCGTGGCTTTCGTCTATCCCGCCGCGGGGCACGTCGCCCCACCCGTGCCGCGACGCGAGTTGTCGGACCGCGGTGCGGTGGCCATCCTCACGGGCCTCGCCGTCGTGGCGTCGTGCGCCGTGCTGGCCGTCGCCGCCCTCGTGACCGGCACTAGGCGTCCCCGGCGGTGTCCCGGTTGCGCAGGCCGGGTGGCCCCGGAGTGGCTGACGTGCCCACGATGTGGCCACAGCCTCAGCGCGCCGGCTCCACCCCCGGCCGAGCTGGTCGTCGCGGACGAGGACCGCGGTGTCGACGTCGTGCCCACCCCGTTGGACGATGTCGAGCGCTCCGCCCCCACTCGGATCATCCCACCTGCATGAGCGTCCCCGGCGTTCGACAGCGGGCCGGCATCGTGAGCGTGACGGGGCCGAGGGAGACCAACGAGGACGCCTATTTCGTGTCCGATGACACGCTCGACTCCGGATTCGTGTCGGCCCGGTTGGCGGTCGCCGACGGAATGGGCGGGCACCATGCCGGGGATGTGGCCAGTTCTTTGGCCGTGGCCACTGTGGCGGAGGCGCTGGGTCCTGGTTCCGACCTCGATGGCGGGGCAGTCGAGGACGCATTCGCGCGGGCCGACCAGCAGATCCGTGCGTACTCGAGGGAGAACGCGCGGGGCATGTCAATGGGCACGACGCTGACGTTCGTGTTCGTGCGCGGCAGCGAGGCGTTGATCGGCCACGTCGGCGACTCGCGGGCGTGGCTCCTGCACGAGGGACGTCTGGAACAGATCACCGAAGACCACTCTCGGGTCGGACAGCTGTTGCGATCGGGAGCCATCACCGAGGGCGAGGCGCTCGGCCACCCCGAGGCCAACGTGCTCGAGCAGGCGCTTGGCGCCGGCGACGTGCCACTCGTCGAGCTCCGTCGCGTGGGGATCGGGCCGAGCGACGTCCTCGTGCTGTCGAGCGACGGCCTGCACGGCGTCGTGAGCCGCGGCGACATCGAAGCCGTGTTGGCGGGGCAGGTCTCGATGCAGCATGCCTGCGAAAAACTCGCCGCACTCGCCCAGCAGGCCGGCTCCGGCGACAACGTGACCGTGGTTGCATGGCAGTACCCACTCGCCCGGCTCCGTACGGCCACAAACCCCGGCCGTCCTCCCACCCATGTCGCACCCCCGCGGCCGCGACCCCGCAGCGCTCGGATGCCGACGTCCGCGCAGGACGTGCGATGGCTGCTCCTGGCCGTGGCCTTCCTCGCCGGCGTCCTGAACGGTGTCGCCCTCCGGTTGGCGGCGCGATGAACGCGCTAACCGCGCTCCTCGCCGCCCTGTTGGCGTTCCAGGCGGGGGGGACCGTCGAAGTGAGGGACATCGCGCCCGAGGGGTTCCCGGACGTGAGTGCCATCGTCAGGGTGCTCGATGCCGACAATCGTCCGGTGCCCGGGTTGTCCGCAGCCGAGTTCGACGTGCGTGAGGACGGCGTGCCCGTGAAGAGCCTCACCGTCCGCCCGAGCTTCCGCGAAGGCGGCTCGTTGGCGGTCGTGCTGGCCATCGACACGTCGGGCTCGATGAAGGGCGAGCCCATCGACGGCGCTCGCGCCGCGGCGCAGACATTCCTCGGCCGGCTCGGGCCCGACGACCACGCCGCGCTCGTGACCTTTGGCGTCCCGCCCCAGCAAGTCGCGGGATTCGGGCCACCCGGCTCGATCACCGCCGTCGACCAACTCGTCGCCAACGGCGACACCGGGTTGTACGACGCAATCAACCTCAGCATCGCCATGCTCGCAGCACAAATGGCCAACGCACGAGCGTTGGTAGTCATGACCGACGGTCGGGACGATGGGAGCAACCTCAGCTTCGATTCGCTGCGGGCTGTCGTCGCCAACGCCCGCGTTCCGATTCACACCGTCGGTTTCCAGAGCGCGGCCTTCGACCCCGGGCCGCTGCGTGACCTCGCGGCGATCTCGGGCGGCTCCTACCGCGAGACGGCGAACGCGGCGGAGCTGGCGACCCTGTACCGCCAGATCGCCGACGAGTTGCTCAGCGAGTACCGCCTTACCTACCGGTCGGCTGCGCCCCCCGGTCGCCACCAACTCCACATCGCCGTTGGCGCCAGCGGGGTCCGCGCCTCGGTCGACCGCACCTTCGACGGCGGCGTCGCGGCAGGGCCCGTAACTGCGCCCACCCAGTCGGAGCCCGAAGGGGTCCCGCTGCTGCCCATTCTCCTCGTCCTCCTCGGGGTGGTGACTGTCGTCGGGGCGGCAACGTGGCTGCTGTTCCGGCGGAAGGGCCGGCCCCTCACTCCACCCGCGGCGGATCGGCCCCGGCCGGTCAGCGGCATGGTGCTGGAGGGTTCGGGAGTGTCCATCCCGATCACCACGGGACCGCTGCTCGTCGGCCGCGATCCCACGGCCCAAGTGATCATCGACGATCCGCTGGTATCCCGCCGCCACGCCACGCTCCACGCCGACCACGATGGGCTCTGGGTTGAGGATCTCGGGTCGTCCAACGGGACCATCGTCAACGGCGTGCCGATCCACCGCGTGCTCATGCGCGCCGGTGACGTCCTGGAGATCGGCGACCTCCGCATGCAGCTACGGAGCGCCACCAGGTGAGGCGTGTGACACTGACGCCGGCCTACGCCATGGTCGTGGTCGTGGCTGTGCTGGCCGGAACGCTGCTCGGCTTCGCGGCGACCGGCCTGTACCTCCACGGGCACGATTCGGCGCAGTCCCCGGCGAAGGCACCACCCACGGCGACGGAGACGACGGCGTCGCCTGCGCTCCGGGCCGCCGGCGCCGACTGTCGGACGTTGTCCCACACCGACCCAATCGACCGCCCGGCGTTTCTCGCCGGCCCCGACGGGCTTGGCCTCGACGGGGTCGGCAAGTGGCTCGGCCTGGGGGCCGACCAGCTGGTGCCGCTCTCGGCGCTGCCCCGGTACCTCGCCCGCCCCAATTTCGACCCGGCCACGCCCGGCGTCGTCGTCCTCGAGGCGCAGCCCGGCTCAACGAGCTCCGCGCAGGAGGCGAACCGTGGCCAGACGCGCAACGTGGTCATCTTCGTCGACAGTGGGGCGGTGCCCGTCGAATGGTCACCGCCCGACCATCCGGGCTACCCCGCAGTCCTCCTGCGGATCATCAAGCCGCCCGGGGCCACGACCGCCCTCGAGGGCAACGAGTGGCAAGTCGCCCGAGTAGTCCTGGCAGGCAGCGATGCGGCCTGCCTTGCGTCCTGACAACGCCACACGGAGGAGGCGCCGTGAGTACCGAATGCTCGAAATGCAGCACGAGAAACCGTGATGGGGCGAAGTTCTGCCTTCACTGCGGCAACCGGCTCGGAGCGGGCCCGCCGCCGGCCGCGCCGCCCAGCTACGAAGCCACCGTCGCGAAGCCACCGGCTCGGGACGGGAGCACCAAAGCCGCATTGGGCGGAAAGGGCACCGTCGTACCCGAGCAGCAGCGAAGTCCGGGTACGGTCCTGCACAGCCAGCGACAAGAGCTGCCCGTCTGCGGTTGGCTCGTCATCGTGAGGGGCCGGCGCAAGGGAAGGGACTTCCGGATCGACAAGGAGGTCTCAGTCTTGGGCCGGGAGGGTACGTGCGACTACGTCATCGAAGACGACAGCGTCAGCCGCCAGCACTGCCGTATCCGGCGTGAGGGGGAGAACTTCATACTGTTCGACCTCGGTTCGGGCAACGGCACGTTCCTCAACGGCGAGCAGGTGCAGAAGGCCGAACTGCGCGACGGCGACCTGTTCAAGGTCGGCGAGACCATCGTCCTGTTCAAGGAAGCCAAGGCCCGCGTCTCCATCGACCAGGCCGACGTGCGTACCACGGCGGGCTGAGGTATGGCCTGGTTCGACCTTTTCGCACGCGGGGCCCGTCGCCTCACCGACCGCACAACCTACGTGGTGCTGTTGTTGGGTGTCGTGGTGGGCGGTGCGCCGCCGCTGCTGCTCAGTCTCCTCATCCGCGACAACTCCGATGCTGGGGCCGTGCTCGCCATGTGGATCATCTCCACGATCTGGGCGTGGCTCACGATCACCTTCGTGTGGGGCGCGTTGAGCGTGGCCGCCGTCGAACGGCCCTCCGAGTCCACACCCGCCGCCGTGCTGGGCTTGACGGCGAGGCTGTTCGGTTCGTTCCTCGCCGTCACGTGCATCCTCGCCGCAGCCAGCCTCGTTGTGCTGTTCGGGCTCGTGGTCCTGTCGTTGCCCGGAAAGGGTGGCACTTCGACGGCGCCCATCGAAGCGGTGCTGACCCCGATCCTCCTGGTCGTCGGGGGCCTCGGGGTCCTGACGCTCCTCATCATGCTGCGCCTGTCGTTCGCCATCGTCGCCGTCGACTCCGCCCCGTCCGCACGTGCGGTCGGTCGCGCGTGGCGGCTGCTTCGTCGGCGCACGTCGGACATTCTCCTGTACATCGCCACCGACACGGTCGTGGTCGTCGGCGTGGTGCTCGGGGTCCTGCTGCCGGTGCTCTACGGCGCCGCGTGGGCCATGGGCATCGAGGCCAGCTTCTTCGTCCAGGGCCAACTCGATGACTTCTACAACGGCGTCCTCACCGGCGACTTCTCCGGGTCCAACCTCAAGTTCGGCGCGCTCGGCGCCTTCCTGTTCGCCTGCGTGCTGCTCATGTTCGTGATGATCGCGGTCGGTGCCGTCGGGAGCTTCAGCTTGGGATCTTCCGTCGGCTTCTATCTCATGACCACCGACGGAGCCGGCGGAGTGGTATCCGAACGGCGGGAGCTGCGCGTTGCGCGCTTCTGCGACGGGTGCGGCGTACCGGCGACCACCGGCGCCCAGTTCTGCGACTCCTGCGGCTTGGAGCTGGTGCTGGCGTGACCGGTTGTCCATCGAGCGGCGGCACGCTCCGCTGAGATCGTGTCGCGTGGCTCTGCGGTCGCGGTGGCTCCGCGTGGGCCCGCTCGCGGCCGCGACCGCAGCCGCGGTGGCCTTCGCTCCGCCCGCGCCCGCCACCGAAGGGGCCAACCCGGTCAAAGCCGTCCTCCTCGGTGACTCGTATTCGGCGGGGAACGGCGCATTCGACGCGAGTGGCCAATTCGTCCCGGAGCCGGGGCCGGAACGGTGCCTGCGGACCAAGGATGGCTGGTTCGGACAGTACATGAACGCGTTGAACGCCAAGGGGTTCAACCGCGCCTGCAGCGGCGCCGTGATGAGCCAGATCACCGCGCCGTCCAAGGAGGAAGTGCTGGGCTTCCCCGACCACTGCCCAGAATCGAAGGGCGAGGAGTCATACCGGCGGATCGCGGATGCGTCCCCGCCACGCGAGCCGCAGCCGGTGCCGACGCCGCTCTACGTCCATTGCGGTTACTCCATCGAGAAGCAGGTCAAGTTCGTCGACAGCGACACCGACCTCGTCATGATGACCATCGGCGGCGACGACCTCGACTTCGACACCGTCGTCCGGCAGTGCTTCGGGTTCGTGAACACCGACCGATGCAAGGCGGCGGTCGAGGCGGGAAAAGCGAAGCTCGCCAGCGACGGCTTCAAGAGCGAGCTGGCGCGGACCATCTCCGCGATCAAGGCGGCCGGGTCCGGCGGTCCGAAAGACGTCAAGGTCGTCTTCCTCTCCTACCCCTACCTCGTGGGCAGCGACGACGCGAAGATCAATGGCTACTCCGTCGGCCGTGAGATCCGCGAGGCGCAGCGGGCGCTCGACGGCGTCCAGTTCGACGCGTTGAAGTCTGTCTATCCCGACGCCGTCAAGGCGAGCGGTTGTGCCACGGGAGCCGCCTGCGTCGGCATGTCCCACGCCTTCTACGTCGACACGGTGAAGGCCAAGTTCGCCGGTCACGAGCCGAATCCGAACCGTTTCGTCAGCAATCCGGACAGCTGGTTCCACGAGCTCCTGTTCCCGTGCTGGCCCACGATGGAGCCGCACTGCTACCACCCCAACCCCGGCGGCCACACCGCCATCAAGAACCTGCTCGTCGAGTACGGCGTCTTCGGGGCCGGTGGGCACCCCAGCCAGGCACACGGCAGCATCGACGTCGTGCTCGTCATCGATACGACCGGGTCGATGTCAGGCGACATCAACGCGGTCAAGTCGTTCGCATCCGGTTTCGTCGAAGGATTGTCGACCGGGTCCAAGTCGTACCGCGTGGGCCTCGTGTCCTACCGCGACCTTCCCGAACGGTCGCGATCACCCGGCGACTACGCGTCCCGGGTGCTGCTGGGCTTCACGGGCGACAAGGCGGCGATCCTCGCGGGCATCAGTGCCATCGACCTCGGGTACGGCGGGGACGCGCCGGAGACGGTGTACTCCGGCCTGATGGCCGCGGTGCGCCTTCCATGGCGCGTCGGGGTCAAGAAGGTGATCCTCCAGTTCGGCGACGCGCCGCCGCTCGATCCCGAACCGGTCACGGGATTCACGGCCGACGATGTCGTCAGCGCGGCCAGGGCGGTCGATCCCGCCGTTGTCTACGGCGTCGATGTCTCCTCGTCGGGCGACGAGACCGGACCGGCGATGCGGGCGGTCGCGTCAGGCACGGGAGGTCGGGTGCTCAAATCGCCATCGCCTGCACAGGTCCAGGACGTCCTGACCGGCATCGTGAAGGAAGCGAGCTCGGCTCCCTTGGCCTGGGCCGGTGGCCCTTACACGGCGCGTGTCGGCGTGCCCGTGACGCTCGACGGCGGCGCCTCGTTCGACGACGGCACCATCACCGCCTACGAGTGGGACTTCGACGGCAACGGGGTGTACGAGACCACGACACACTCCGCCCAGATCAGCCACACCTTCGCGACCGAATTTACAGGTACCGTCGCCATGCGGGTCACCGACGACAAGGGCTTGAAGTCCGAGGCGATGAGCGACATCGTTGTCTCACGGGATGGCGATCTCGTCCCGGCCGGACGGGACAACTGCCCTGACGTCGAAAACGAGAGCCAGCAGGACTTCGACGCTGACGGGATCGGTGACGCGTGCGATCCGAGCCCCGGCTACTCCGAGAAGACCGCCGCCGCCAGCTCCGTGCGGGGCCCCGGGGATACCTGGGTCGCCGTCGGCGTCCTCGTGCTGATCGTCGCGGGCATCGTCGTGACGACGGTGGTATCCCGACGCCCTCGCACCCCTGTCTTCTGCGACCAGTGCGGCGAGCGCTACGCGCGCAGCGCCAGGTTCTGCGACCGGTGCGGGGAGAAGGTCCCGAGCGCCTGATGGTCACGCCCGACGATCTGCTCCACGACCGGTACGAGATCCTCGAGATGCTCGGGCGAGGCGCCATGGGGACGGTGTGGAAAGCGCGCGACCGCGTTCTCGACCGCTACATCGCCCTCAAGGTCCTCGAGGCGCCGGACGGCGTTGACCCGGACGAGGCCATCGACCGGTTCCTGATCGAGGCCCGGGCCTCGGCGCGTCTCAGCCATCCGAACATCGTCGGCGTCCACGATGTCTTCCGCGATGGCGAGCGCGTACTGATATCGATGGAACTGGTGGAGGGCCCCACGCTCGACGCCGTGCTCAGGGACGCCGCACCGTTGCCGGCAGCCACCGTACGGGCTGTCATGGCCCAGGTTGCGCAGGCGCTGGCAGCCGCGCACGCCGCCGGCGTCATCCATCGCGACCTGAAGCCGGAGAACGTGTTCTGGACGCCGGACGGCCGCGCCGTCGTGGGCGACTTCGGCTTGGCGCGTATCGGCGCCGGCCGCGGCACCGTCGAGGGAACGGTCATGGGCACGCCCGGCTACATGGCGCCGGAGCAGGTGCGCGGACTGCCGGTCGGCCCCGGCGTCGACGTGTTCGGCTGGGGCGTCGTCGCCTACGAGCTCGTTACCGGAGTGGCGCCGTTCGGCGATCCGTCGACCACGGAGGCGATAACGCTCGCGTACCGTATCGTCCACGAGCCGGCACCCGCGCTCCACCTCCCCGACGACGGCGCGCTCAGCGCGCTGATCAACCGGTCACTCGCCAAGGATCCCGCCGAACGGCCAGAAGACGGGGAGGCGCTCGTCGATGGCCTCGCCGAACCCTCCGGTGTCGCAGTCTCCGCGACCGGGCCTCCGGCCGCCACGCGCCCACACGTCTCTGGCCAGCGCCGGCCGCCCGACCGGACCTCCGACGATGTCCCCGTCGCCACCGGCATGCAGGGCGGTGAGCCGGCGAGGGAGGCGGCGATGACGCCGCGTCTCATCGCCCTGCTGGGCGTCCTCGGGCTCATGACAGTCACGACCATCGGCTGGGCCGGCTGGCAGGCATCGCAGGGCCGCCGCTCCCACCCCCCGCCGACGGCGTCCACAACCGTAACCATCCCCGCATACCCGTTGACCATCGGGGCGATGCCGACCGAGCCGCACCAGACCTCTCAGTTCCGCCCGACGGTGGAACTCACCCTGGATCCCGGCTGGACGACGCTCCTGCTCGAGGCGCCCGACTACTGGACCCTCGGCCGGGCCAACGGGCCCGACGCCGCGGCCATTACGTTCATGGTTGGGGCACGGGTCGTCCGCCGTGACGCGGCGCCCACGAGCGCCGATGACCTACTCAGGACGGGCGAGCTGGGGCCGGCCAACGGCGACTTCGCGACATGGATACGGACCCACCCCAAATTGACGGCTACATCGCCCGCTACCGCCTTCAACGTTCCTGGCGCCACGGGCGTCAAATTCGACATGCATGTGACCGATCCATACGCATATGACGGGTGCCGGAACGGAGGTCAGCCCTACCGGTGCGTGATCATGTTCCTGGACACCTACCCATTTGCCTCCGTCGAAGGGTTGACCTACCGGTTCTATGTGTTCGATGTCGGTAGTTCACACGTCATCGTGTCCGTCGAGGCACGCGACTCGGACTTCGCACAGTTCTCCAGCCTGGCCGATCGCGCCCTCTCCACACTGCGGTTCCCGAACCGGTGAGCCGGGCGCAGGGGCTAGCGCGCCGGGCGCGCTCGCCCGAGCCAGTAGCTTGACCATTGCAGCCCTCATCGGTACACTGCATGCCGGTTTTGAACGTCGGGAGCCAACCTTGAGGCGGAATTCTTTCGGTCCCTTTTTTTGTCGCGCGCTGGCTGTGATCATCATCGCGTCGGCGTCGGTCGTGCGCAGCTCGGTCGCCGGGGCATGCCCCTCCGAGGCAAGTAACGGCTCGGTCGCCTCCGGCTGTGCGGTCGCCCGGAACATGTCGACCGCGTCCGGCGACGATGCGGTGGCGCTAAACGGGTCCACCGCGTCCGACGATGCGGTGGCGCTAAACGGGTCCACCGCTTCGGGAGACTCGTTCGCCGAGGGGTCGCTCGCCCTGCCGGTCTTGCCTCCGGTCGCGACGGCGACGCCGCAGGGTGGCGTCGGCGCCGCTGCGACACCCGGCCCGCTGGTCGGCGTGGCGGGCGCCGCAGCCGTCCCCCTGCCACAACAGCAGCAGCAGCCGCCGCTGTCGGCACTGCCACTACCGATTCCGACGGGAGCCATGCAGGTTGCCCCGGTTGCGGCCAGCACGGCGGCGCCGGCGGCCGAAGCCGTGCCGGCCGCCACTACGACCGGATCAACGTCGGCGCCCGCGAACTTGGTGCGCACGGGTGGGTCCGAACGGGCAGTGGCTGGCGTCGCGATCGTGGCCATCGTCGTTGGCATTGTGCTCGTCGCGCTCTCCCGTGTCCGGCGCCAGCGGAATTTCGTGATGTAGCTCTTGCTCCCACCAATCCGGCGGCGGGTCCCTACGCCGCCGGATTGGTGAACAGCCATGCCGCGCGTCGAAAGCGACGCCGAATTGTGCCGCCTAATGGCGCCGCTGCCCTGGTCGGAGGCGCGAAGGGCCAGACCACCGTACTGAGCCGGCGGCTCAGCGCTTGGCGTAGTCGCGCCTGGTAGCGGTGGCCGCCGGCACGGGCGAACTGGTAGAGTGTGGCACCGTCCAGTGCGCCCACGGTTCCGTCGACCCCCTCGGCGGCGTTGATGACGACCAGGTGCGGGTGCATGCGGGGGATCGCCCTCCCGGCTCGAGCGGTGATCGAACACCGCCACGGTGAGCCGCTTGGCCTCGACCCGCGTGCCGTGCGTTCGCACGAACGCGGCGTGGGACCCGAGGAACTGGACGGCGTAGTCAACGGCGGCGCAATGGGCAGCAGCCACCTTCGACGCGATGCTCGCAGCCGCGGCAATCCGAGCGCGGCAAGGATCTCCGCCGGCACCAGGTGGCCCAGGTCGTGCAGTAGGGACACGGACTCGAGGGCACGCAGCGCGAGGTCGTAGGCGGGGACCGCCGCGGGCGCGGACCGGTCGACCATGAAGCGCTGGAGCTCCGTTGGCGTGACGCGCCAGCGCCCGCGTTCGTCCTTGGTCGCGAATAGGTACTGGACGGCGGCGCCGTCGTCCCGCATGGTGCGCTCGGGCGGCAAGTACGTGGTGATCCTGTCGAGGTACTGGCGCGAGCAGCCGGCGATGGCAGCGGCGCCGTCGTGGAGTAGCAGCCGTCGGCCCCGACGGCCGGAAGCGGCCGGGCGTTGGGCTGCCGCTTGTCGGCCTGGTCGGCTTCTACCGAGACGACCGGGATCTGCCAGCGACCGTGCGCGTCCTTCACGCCCACGAGTCCTCCGGCGCGCAGTCGAGCCGTCACCTGCTTCGCCGACACACCAAGCACCGATGCCGCGCCTGGGTGTCGAGGTAACGCTGGGCGGTGC
>JBOGIC010000726.1:0-3903 GCA_050744985.1 Acidimicrobiales bacterium | reverse complement strand
CACCATGCCCAAGTCCACTGACAACCACGCGGCCGAGACCCCCAACGACCTGGCCAGCCGGCTTCGCCAGGCGGCACAGCAGATCGACGGGGGTGCACCGCGGGGCACCGCCGTGACAGCGCCGCATGCCTCGGCGCCCACGTGGTCGGAGGAACGGCAGCCCTCGCTGTCGTCGCCGACCGGCTGGGCCCCCGCCGGTGGCGGAGGCGGTGGAGGTGGTGGAGGCGGCCACACGATGGCGATCGTCGCCGGTGCCGTGGCCGCCGTCGTCGTCCTCGGGCTGATCGGCTTCGCGCTGATGTCCGGCGCCGGCGACAACTCGGAGAAGAAGTTCACCGAGGTGCCCGCCACCCTGGGCGGCGGCGTATTCAGCGGGATTTCGGGGTACACGCTCAGCGCCGCGCCGCCGTCGGACGTCGAGGCTGTGCGCAACGGGATCGTGTCCCGGACCGACCCGGCGAACCTCGAAAGCGTCGAGGGGCGCATGGTCGTCAAGGGCGGCAAGAACGTCGCCGAGGCGTTCGCCATCGTGTTCGCCCCCAGCGCCGACGTGAACCCGCAGGTCGGCGTGGACGCCGTGGCCTCCCAGCTGGCCACCTCGCAGAACGTGACGATCGCCGGTGCGACCGGCATCTACGGGAAGACCTCCGGCGGCACCGAGCTGATCGTCGTCTACAAGGGCAACACCGGCGTCGTCGTGACCGGGTCCGGCCGGGCGACCCTGGAGTACATCACAGCCAAGCTGGTCGCCAACGCCTGAGCGGGCGTAGCCCGGCCTACAGTCCGGACCATGCGACTGCGGGCGGTTCGACGACCAGGCGAGCAAGGTTCGGCGGGTCCCGGTGCGACGCCGAACTGGCCGGCCGCTCGCCGTTCACGCAATCGACACACGCCGTCGACCGGAGCGTCACGCCGGCACAGCAGGATGTCCGGGTGAGCCGGTGGCGGTCCTCGGGAGCACCTGCTTGACGCGATGGCCGGCGCGCCAGGCGCCAGGATCGGGCTGGGACAGCAGCCCCGTACCGTGACGGCTGTGCCCGCCGAGCCGATCATCGGTGACGACAGCCCGCTGGCGCCGATCCTCGCCTCCTGCCTGGCGCGCCAGGAGGGGCCGCGGCTCGGCGCCCTGGTGGGCGCCCTCCGGTCGTCCCGGCCCCAGCGCGAGACGCTCGCCCTGCTGAGTGACGTCGACCCGGCCACGGCGGCCCGGCTGGCCCACGTCCTGTCCGTGTCCCTGCGGGTGGCCAACCTCGCCGAGCAGGCCGCCACGGCCACCGAGATGATGACGGTCGACCTCCGGGACGGCCAGCTGCACGGCATCGTCGACCGCATCCGCGCCGGTGGCGTGCCGGCCGCCGAGGTGCGGGACATCGTCGACCGCCTCGAGCTGCGGCCCGTCTTCACCGCCCACCCCACCGAGGCGGCCCGGCGGTCCATCCTCAGCAAGCTGCACACCATCGCCGAGCTGCTGCACGAACGGGTCAATGCGGCGGCTCCGGCCTCCGCCCGGTCCGGCATCGATCGGCGGCTGGAGGAGCTCGTCGACCTGCTGTGGCAGACCGATGAGGTCCGCCAGCTCGCCCCGCGCCCCGAGGACGAGGCCGCCGCCGTCATCTACTACATCGAGGACCTGGCGCGCCGCATCGTCCCGGACCTGCTCGACGACTTCGACCACGAGCTGGCCCGGGTCGGCGTGGAGCTGGGCCCGGAGACCCGGCCTCTGCGCTTCGGCACATGGGTCGGCGGCGACCGCGACGGCAACCCCACCGTGACCGCCGCCGTCACGCTGCAGGTGCTCACAATGCAGCACGAGCGGGCCGTCGCCGGGCTGGTCAGGGCGGTGGAGTCGCTGATGTGGGAGCTCAGCGCATCGACCGAGGTGGTCGGCGTGTCGGCCCGGCTGGAGCAGAGCCTGGCGGCCGATCGCCTGGCGTTGCCCGAGGTGCACTCGCAGTACGGCCGGCTGTTCGGCAGCGAGCCCTACCGTCTCAAGTGCGCGTACATCCTCGCGAGGCTGCGCAACACCCGGGCGCGGGCGACAGCCGGCAAACGCCATGAGCCCGGGCGCGACTACCGGGACGGGCACGGCCTCCTCGCCGACCTGACGGTGATGGAGGCCTCGCTGCGGAAGAACCGGGCCGCGCTGGTGGCCGATGGGTCCCTCCGGCGGGTGAAGCGCCTCGCGGCCACGTTCGGTTTCCACCTGGCGACCATGGACATCCGTGAGCACGCGGGCCCGCTGCACGACGCCGTCGGGCCGCTGTTCGACCGCCTCGAGGTGCTGCCCCGCCCCTACGCCGAGCTCGACCGGCCGGCGCGCACCGAGGTGCTGGCGTCCGAGCTCGCCGGGCGCCGGCCGCTGACCACCTCGACGACCGTGCTCGACGAACACCAGCGGTCGACACTGGAGGTCTTCGCGGTGATCGGCGAGGCCCTGGACCGGTTCGGCGAGGACGCCATCGAGAGCTACATCGTGTCGGGGGCGAGCGGGGCCGACGACGTGCTGGCGGCAGCCGTGCTGGCCCGGGAGGCCGGGCTGATCGACGTGCGCCAGGGCGTCGCCCGGGTCGGGTTCGTGCCGCTGCTCGAGTTCGTCGACGACCTGTCGCGGGCGGGCGAGATCCTCGACGACCTCCTCAGCGACTCGGCCTACCGCCAGATCGTCGAGCTGCGCGGCGGGCTCCAGGAGGTGATGCTCGGCTACTCGGACTCCAACAAGGAGGCCGGCATCACCACCTCGCAGTGGGCGGTCCACACGGCGCAGCGCGCCCTGCGCGACACCGCCCGTCGCCACGGCGTCCGGCTCCGGCTGTGCTTCGGCCGCGGCGGCACGGTGAGCCGCGGCGGCGGCCCGACCCACGACGCCATCCTGGCGCTGCCGTTCGGCGTGCTGGACGGGCCGCTGAAGATCACCGAACAGGGCGAGGTCGTCTCCAACAAGTACGGGCTCCCCCCGCTCGCCCGCCACCACCTGGAGCTGGCGCTGGCGGCGACGCTCGAGGCGTCGGTGCTGCACCGGGTCTCCCGGCTGCCGATGGACGTGCTCGATCGGTGGGACGGCGCCATGGACGTTGTGTCGGCCGCCGCCGAGGAGTCGTACCGGGCCCTGGTCGGCGCACCCGGGATGACCGAGTACTTCACGTCGTCCACGCCGGTCGAGGCGTTGGCGTCGTTGAACATCGGCTCCCGGCCGGTCCGGCGGGGTGGCGGTCTCGGCGCCGAGCAGGACCTGCGGGACCTGCGGGCGATTCCCTGGGTGTTCGGCTGGACCCAGTCCCGCCAGATCGTGCCCGGGTGGTTCGGCCTCGGCCGCGGGCTGGCGGCCGCCCGCGACGCGGGTTTGGAGCCGACGCTGGCGGCGATGCACGAGGGCTGGCACTTCTTCCGGTCGTTCGTGGCCAACGTCGAGCTGATGTTGGCCAAGACCGACCTGGCCGTCGCCCGTCGCTACGTCGAGTGTCTCGTGAGCCCGTCCCACCACCACCTGTTCCGGGCCATCGAGGCGGAGTACGAGCTGACCCGGGAGGAGGTCCTGCGCCTCACCGGCCAGTCCCGGCTGCTGGGCCGTGACCCCGGCCTGCAGCGCACCATCGAGGCGCGCCGGGCCTACGTCGACCCGCTGTGCCACCTGCAGGTGGCGCTGCTCGCGCGGGTGCGGGAGTCCGACGACCCCGATCCCCAGCTCCGGCGCGCCCTGCTGCTGACCGTGAACGGGATCGCCGCCGGCCTTCAGAACACCGGCTGATCCCGCGCCGCCACCCCTACAGTCGGCGGCGTGTTGCACGGGAGCCGGGTCGTCCTACGGCCCGTGACGGATGCCGACCTCGACGACCTGTGCGTGCTGTTCGCCGAGCCCGAAGTGGCGCGGTGGTGGGGGAACTTCGACCGCGACCGCATCGTTCA
>JBOGIC010000725.1:0-6904 GCA_050744985.1 Acidimicrobiales bacterium | reverse complement strand
GCTTCAACGAGGCCGACCGTCAGCTGGCGCGCACCCTCGACGCCCTGGCCGAGGCGGACAACTACGCCGAGTGGATCGTCGAGATGGCCGAGCCCTACCTGGGCGCGGACATCCTCGAGCGCTACGGCGTGGCGTCCCCGGGGTCGCAGGATCGGACGAGTACCGCGCCCGCGTGTGAGCGTGGACCGGATCGCCGGTCAGACGGTGACGGCGGCTAGCGTCTCGGCGCGCTGGAGCGGTGGCCAGGGGGGCGCGCTGGCTCCAAACGGGGGGGTCTGCGTGGAGGTCATCGGGAGAGCTGCTCCGAGCTTGGAGTTTCTGAAAGTAAGCCGGCAGTACGCCCAGCGGACCGTGTACCCAAGCATGGCCAAGACCCTTCTTGACCACGACACCCACCCGAGCCAGGAGATCGCCCACCTCCTCGCGACATGTTCGGGTTATGCATACGGCGACGAGCTGACCGTCGCGATGTTGATGGCGCGGATGGGATTACCGAACAATCACTGCCTGCGCATAACCGAATCGATCGACGCGATGCTGATCCGTGCGACGGCGCAACTGGTCCAGAGCAGCGACGGAAGGGTCGTGATCCTGTGCTACCGCGGCACCCAGTTGCTCGACATCATCAACTGGCTCGCCAGCATCGACGTCCGTGCGGGCCCGATGCCGATCTCAATCCCGGGTTCCTACAAGCCGTTCGACGTGCACGGGGGGTTCTATCGGAACGTGCGCTCGATCCGCTTCGAGGTCATCCACGCCCTCAACCGTGCCCTCGCGGGAAAGAACATCATCAACGCGGAAGAACCGATGCCGAATCCGATGCAGGCGCTGTACCTGACCGGGCACAGCCTGGGCGGGGCCATGGCGGCGTTGATGACCATCATGCTGCTGGCCGATCCCGGGTATGCCAAGATCGCCGAGACGCTGAGGGCGACCTATACGTTCGCCCAACCGATGATGGGCAACAAGGACTTCGCGGCGGCGTGCAACGCCAACGATTTTCTACGGAACAACGTCTTCCGGTACATCTACAACCGGGACATCGTTCCGCGAGTACCGCCTGCGTTCACTGGTGCATTCGCCCATTTCGGCCAGGAGTACGAGTACGTCGGGCGGGGCCTCGATGGACACTGGAAGCACAACGGCACGCCGATGAGACAGCTGCGGCACGTCCTTCCGTTCCTCCTGTCGCCGCTGCCGATCCTGACCCGCCAGATCACGGCCCTCAAAGACCTGCGGTTTGCCGTGTCGCTCCAGGACCATTTTCCGCGGCACTACGTCGCCGCCCTGGCACCGAGCCGGACCTGTAGCGAGTTCGGCGAGTAGCCGGCTACGGCCCCAGCACGTCGCGCCCGAGCCCGGCGGCGGTGACGGAGGTGCGCAGCTGGGCGATGCAGCGCTGGCGAGTCGGGCCGATCGACCCCATGGGGATCCCGAGCGTCACCGAGATCTCGCTGTACGACAGCGGCGGGTCGACCATCAGCAGCCGCGCCATTTTGCGATGGTGGCCGGGCAGGGCCTCGACGAGCTGCACCAGGACGTCGTTGACCGCGCCCTTGGTCGCCACGCTCTGCGGGTCCGCCCGCTCGTCGGGGCCATCCAGCATGCTGCCGTCGTCCGCCGGGTACGAGACCTCCCGCCGGCGCAGCAAGCGCAGCGACTCGTTGCGAGTGGTGGTCGCGAGCCAGCCGCCGAGGCGGGCGGGGTCGCGCACCTGGTGCAGGTGCTCGAACAGGCGCAGCCAGACGGTCTGGGTCACGTCGGCCACGTCGGCGTTGTTGAGCCCGTACCGCCGGGCCACGTTCCGGACGAGCCCGTCGAATCGCGTGACGAGCCGCTGCCACGCCAGGGCGTCCGAGCGCCGGGCCGCGTCCACCAGTTCGGTGACGCTCTCGGCACCGCGGCGGCCCGCCGGTGCGGCTTGATCGTTCCCCATGACCCTCCCCTGACTCCCCGATGCAACTGCTCGCATCGTCGGCTCGGGCGCTGGGGAAACCCTTGGGATCGGCTGGGCCCGACGGCCGGGGCACGCGGCGCGGACCGGCGCGTGGGTCAGGCGGAGGTGTGGACGGGCCGGCTGGCCGGCCTGGCCGTCAGCTGGTCCAGGACCTGCGAGTAGGGGAGGTGCCGGCCGGCCGCCATCGCCTGGTCGAAGGGAATGGTGCCGATCTCGGACCGTCCCGTTTCCCACCAGCGGTCTCGCTGGGCCCGCCGCTCGGCGTTCAGGGGGACGGCGCGGGTGGACCGTAGCTCGTCGCTGACCCCCCACAACTGGGCCGCGTCGAAGTGGCGGCCGTCCACGTGGGCGACGACGGCCAGCCCGTCGAGCGCCAACGCCACGAAGATGTAGTGCTCGAGTCCCCGGGCGGAGGTGAGGCTGTCGACGAGCAGATGGCGGGCCTGTTCCGTCCGCCCCCGAGCCAGCTCCACGACCCCCGCGATACAGAGCGCGCCGTGGGCCAGCTGCCGGTCGCCGACCCGGCGGGCCAGCGCCAGCGCGTCGTCGCACCACTGCATGGCCTCGTCGAGGTCGCCGGCCGTCTGCGCCGCGAGCGCCAGTTGCAGGAGCGGCACGACCTGGCTGAAGTCGTCGTCGAGCCGGCGATAGACCGACAGCGCTTCGGTGAGGCGCGCCCTGGCGTCGTCCGCGTGGCCCAACCGGCGTGAGACCACGCCGAGGAAGGTCAACGCCGACGCGGCGGTCCACTCGTCGCCGATCTCATCGCAGTAGGCGAGGCTGCGCTCGAGGCACTCCTTGGCCCGCTCGACTCTTCCCTCGAACACGGCGGCGCTGCCCCGGGCCATCAGCGTGAACGCCAGCTCCCGCGGGTCGTCGAGCTCCTCGGCGAGCGCCACCGCCTCTTCGCCGACGGCGCAGGTCCAGCGGAAGTCGCCCTGGGAGAAGGCCACCGTCATAGCGGCGGTCAGGGCCTTGAGACGCAGCGGTGGGGAGAGCCCGCGGCCGGGATCGAGCGCGTGTTCCAGCCACTCGCGGGCCTCGACCAGGTGGTCCATCCGGGCGAAATAACCGCAGCGCAAGGCCGCCGCGGTTTCGACACCGACCAGGTAGTCCCCGTCGGAGAACGACCACGCCAGCGCGGCCCGAATGTTGGGCAGCTCGGCGATCACCCGCTTCGTCCAGTCGGCGGAGTCGGGGCCGTGGTGCTGCTCCTCGGCCGCCATGGTGAAGCTCATGTAGTAGGCGGCGTGGCGGTTCCGGGCGTCGGGCTCCCGCCCGGACTCCCGGAGCTTCTCGAGGCCGAACAGGCGCAGGCTGTCGAGGAGTTGGCAGCGACGGGTGCCCCCCGGCCTCGGCACGATCACGACCATCGACTTGCTGACGAGCGCCGACAGGTCGGACAGGAACGTCAGCGCGCCGGCGGAGGCGGCCTCGGCCGCGTCGACGCTGAACTGGCGGACGAACACCGACAGCCGCTGGAAGAGCTCGCGCTCGGAGTCCCCGAGCAACTCGTAGCTCCACTCGATGGCGGCCCGGAGGGTGCGGTGTCGCGACACGGTCCGGCGGTTGTTCCGGGTCAGCAGCGCGAGGCGATCGTCCAGCCGGCGCGCCACCTCGTCAACGGGCAGGACGGCGACCAGGCTGGCGGCCAGCTCGATGGCCAGCGGGATGCCATCGAGGCGCTGGCAGATGGTGGCGACCGAGTCCAGCAGGGGCGGCTCGGCCAGCGACTCGCCGGGGGGCGCGGACGCCCGGTCCAGGAAGAGCTGCACCGCCTCGGACCCGAGCATCTGCTCAGGCTCGACGGGCTGCGCATCCCCCACGGGTGGCAGGCTCAGCGGCGGCACGCGCCAGACCGTCTCCGACCCGATGCGCAGCTCCTCCTGGCTCGTGGCCAGCACCGTGACCCGCGGGCAGTTCGACAGGACGGCCTCGACGAGGTCGGCGCAGGCGTCGACCACGTGCTCACAGTTGTCCAGGAGCAGGAGGGCGTCGGCGTCGCCGAGGTAGGCGCAGATCGCCCCCTCATCGGCGCCGAGCTCGCTCAGCCCCATCGACGCCGCCACCGCTCCTGGCACCAACCCGGGCTTTTCCAGCGCGGAGAGATCGACGAAGTAGGCGCCGTCCGGCCAGCGGTCGGGCTCACGGCCCACCAGTTCGACGGCGAGGCGCGTCTTGCCACTCCCGCCGCTCCCGGCCAGCGTGAGCAGCCGGGTGTCGGAGAGGAGCTGGCGCGTCTCGTCGAGCTCCCGCTGCCGGCCGACGAACCGGGTCAGGTTGACCGGGAGGTGCTCCCGGCGGGCGGCCCGGGGGTCGGCGGCGGCGGCCGCGGGTGGCCGCTCGGGCCGGACCTCCGCCGGCTCCAGCGACGGGTCCTGGGTGAGGATGGCGTGCTCGAGCCGCCGCAGCGCCGGACTCGGCTCGATGGCCAGCTCCTCGCCCAGGTGCCGGCGGAGGCTCTGGTAGGCCCGCAGGGCGTCCGCCTGGCGGCCACACCGGTAGAGCGCCACCATCAGCTGGCCCCAGAGCCGTTCCCGCAGCGGGTTCTCGGCGGTCAGGGTGCCCAACTCGGTGATCAGCTCGCCGTGCTCACCGGCGTCCAGCTCGGCCTGCACCCGCTCCTCGAGGGCCCACAGCCGTGACTCCTCGAGTCGGGCCGCGATGGGCCGAGCGAACGGCTCGCCGGCGAAGTCGGCCAGGGCGGGTCCCCGCCACTGGGCCACGGCCTCGCGCAGCAACCGAGCCCGGACGGCCGGTTCGTCGGGGCTGGTCGCCTTCGCCTCGTGCACGCGCTGCTCGAAGCGCAGCACGTCCAGCTGGTCCGGCTCGATCTCGACGACATAGCCCGGACGGCGGGTGCGGACCGGCGCCGGCGCCCCCAGCGCGTCGGCCAGCGCCTTGCGAAGGTCCGAGACATAGCCCTGCAGGGTCGTCGTCGCGCCCGGCGTCGGCTCCCCGGCCCAGACGTCGTCGACGAGGCGGTCCGTCGAGACGACCCGGTTGGCCTGGGCCAGGAGGATGGCCAGGACAGCCTTCGTGCGGGTGCCGGGTAGCTCCACGGGCCGGCCGTCGATCTCGACGGAGAACGGGCCCAGCAGCCCGAACCGCAACGAAGGGGTGGCCGAAGGGCTTCCCGGCTCCGGAGAACCCCAGCTGTCCTCGCGCCGTGCCATGGCAATCGGCGCAAATGTTACCTGGGCCGTCCCCCTAGTCCTCCTGGGAGCCAGCGCCACGGGCTCCGGCACCACGACCCGGCGGCGATCCACCGGAGGGCGGGCATGCTCGCGATGAAGGCGTAGGCCCCGCCCCGGGTGTGAACGAAGCGCGGGACGGCGGGCGACACGACCCGCTTGTGGTCGCTGGTCGTCCAGTGGAAGGCGGTCGTCCGACCGTCGTTCGCCCCCACCAGCGGGTCGTTGGTGCCGGTGATGCGCGGGTCGAGCAGTCCGAGGTTCACCCAGTCGCACTGCATGGCCTCGAACTGCGCCGCCAGGCTGGCGCAGAGGAAGCTCCCGAGCAGCCCGCGTGGCTCGGCCGCGCTCCCGGGGTGATCCGGGTCGTACATCCCGCCGTACGGCACGCCGCGGCGCACGATCGTGCGGAGGGCGTTGCTTCCACGCTGGACGATGTTGGCGTCGCGTGGATTAGTCCGCCGGATGTGCGAGCCGAGCGGGCAGCAGTCCCCGGCGGCGTCGTTCCGGCGGTAGCCGAACGTGTTGATCGTCTGGCCGGCCAACTTCTCGGCGTCTTCCTCGGTCGCGGCCTCCGTCAGCGGGACGCCGTTGCGCCAGCGGCCGCAGATCTTCGCCGCCACCTCTTCGACGCCGCAGCCGTGCGCCTCGGCCTCCGTCTCCAGGAAGGCCTCGAAGGCGGGAACGTCCTGCTGAAGCACCCGGAACGCGGTGAACGACCCGTTCCGGCCGAGCACGTCGGGCTGCGGCACGCGCCAGGTCATGCCCAGCGCCTCGACGGGGTGCCCGAGGAGGACCGCCCCGAGGGGGGTGAACCCGGCCTGGGCCGGCACCACCCCCGGCTCCGGGTGGATGACCTCAAACTTCGGCTGCGAGATCCCGTCGCGGTAGCCGAAGTGGACGATGTGCCCGCCGTCCTTATCGGTCATGTGGCGGCCATCAATGGGGTCGGAGGTGACGAGGTCGAAGGCCCGCCCGCGGCCGAGATACAGCACCTCACGCGTGAGCCGGTCGAGGTCGTGGTCGCGCCGGGCGTGCAAGCTGACGAGCAGGTGCACTTGGTCGGCGTCGGCCAAACCGGGGATCCACCGCCCAGGGGCGCTGTCGCCGACGTCGCCTAGCCGGGCGGCGCGAGCGACCATGCCCTCGCGGAACTCGGGGGGGAACGTCTCCAGGCTCGCTTCCGGCAGGCCGATCGCCTCGAGGCCGCGGAAGGTGAGCCCCACGTTGAGGCACCAGTCCATTCCGGCGTCCTTCGGATTGGGGTCGGCCGCTGTCACCTCCGGCGTGGCGCGGTTGCCGTCGACCATGCTGCCCAGCGCCGCCCGAGCCACGTGAGCGTCCCGGACCGCCAGCACGAGGTAGCGGACCACAGGAAACGCGCCGCCGTAGCTGCGCAAGATGTTGCCTTGCAGCGTGCGCAGGTCGACCGCCGTCATCGTCCCGTTCACCAGCCCACGTGGAGATCGTGCCGGATCTGGGCCACCGAGAAGCCGGGGTACCCGCTGTAGGTGGCCAGCTGGACATGGCGGTTCCGATGAAGCGCCACGAGCGTGTCCCGCTGGACGCCCAGAAAGCCGCCCGTGAGGATCCCCGTCGGGAACTCGGGCATCTGGAAGGCGTCGCGTTGGCGAACCCAATCGACGAACTCGTCGACATGCTCGGAGACCGGCCGGGAGGGCGGATCCTTCACACAGCCCAGGAGGGCGTCGAAGCCGCTGCCGATGGCGGCGATGAAGTCGCGGATGTACGA
>JBOGIC010000724.1:0-2923 GCA_050744985.1 Acidimicrobiales bacterium | reverse complement strand
GCCATCTGCCCGGGGCTCGCCCTGGAGACCGTCGCCCACGAGGCCGACGAGAACGCCGACAGCGAGATGTCCGGCCCCGAGGCCCAGGAGCGTCTGCAGTCGGCCATGGAGGACGGGGTCCTCAAGGTGATGTCCAAGATGGGCATCTCGACGGTCGACTCCTACCGTGGCGCCCAGATCTTCGAGGCGATCGGATTGGGGCCCGAGGTCGTCGACCTGTGCTTCGCCGGCACTCCGTCAGCGGTCGGCGGCGTCGGGTGGGCGGAGCTGGGGGACGACTGCCTGGCGCGCCACCGCGAATACCGCCTCATCGACGGCGGCTACTACCGCGCCCTCAAGAAGCCGGGCGCCGAATACCACACCCACAACGACCCGGTGGTGAAGGCGCTGAACGAGTTCCGCGCCGCGCACCTGCTGCAAGCCGCCATCCGCGACGGCTCGAACGAGCACTACGAGCGCTTCGCCGAGCTGGTCAACTCCCGGCCCCCGACCGAGCTGCACGACCTGCTCGAGTTCGTGCCCGCCGGCGAGCCCGTGCCCCTCGACGAGGTCGAGCCGGCCCTGGCCATCACGGCCCGCTTCTCCACGGGCGCGATGTCCCACGGCGCCCTCAGCCGTGAGGCGCACGAGACGCTGGCCGAGGGCATGAACCTGGTGGGCGGGAAGTCGAACTGCGGCGAGGGCGGCGAGGCGCGGTACCGCTTCCGCACCCGCGGCCAGGCCAAGGGGGACAAGAACAGCCGCATCAAGCAGATCGCCTCAGGCCGCTTCGGCGTGACACCCGAGTACTGCGCCTACGCCGACGAGCTGAACATCAAGATGGCCCAGGGCTCCAAGCCGGGCGAGGGGGGGCAGATCCCCGGGGCGAAGGTGTCCGACGAGATCGCGACGCTGCGCCACACCCAGCCCGGCATCGGGCTGATCTCACCGCCGCCGCACCACGACATCTATTCGATCGAGGACCTGGCCCAGCTCATCTTCGACCTCAAGCAGGTCAACTCCAACGCCGACGTGTCGGTGAAGCTCGTCGCCGAGGACAACGTCGGCACCATCGCCGCCGGCGTCACCAAGGCCCTGGCGGAGGTGGTCCACATCAGCGGCGCCAACGGCGGCACGGGGGCGTCGCCGCTCATGTCGATCAAGCACGCCGGCCTGCCCTGGGAGCTCGGCCTGGCCGACACGCAGAAGGCCCTCATCGAGAACGGCCTGCGCGACCGCGTGCGCGTGCGCATCGACGGCGGCCTGCTCACCGGGCGGGACGTGCTCATGGGCGCACTGCTCGGGGCCGACGAGTTCTCGTTCGGCACGGCGGGGATGATCGCCGAGGGCTGCATCATGGCCCGCGCATGCCACAAGGACACCTGTCCCACCGGTGTCGCGACGCAGCGCCCGCATCTGCGGGCCAAGTTCGCCGGCACGGCCGAAGGCGTCGCCGCCTACATGCTGTTCATCGCCGAGGAGGTACGCCGCCTGCTGGCGTCCATGGGCATGCGCACGCTCGACGAGGCCATCGGACGGGTGGAGTGCCTGCGCCAGCGCCGGCTCGACGGCAACGCCCGCGCCAACACGATGGACCTCACCCCGCTGATCACCCCGCCGCCGGACCCGGCGGCGACACGGCACTTCGTCGCCCCGGTGGACATCCAGCGACCGCGGTCCCCCCTCGGCGACCGCCTCCACGAGGACGCCTTCCAGAAGGTGTGGGACGGCGACGAGTTCGAGCTGCGCTACCCGATCGCCAACGCCGACCGTACTGTCGGCGCGGCGTTGGGCGGCGCGCTGGCCCTCGAGTTCGGCGACCGCCCGCCGCCCGGCACGGTGATGGTGCGCTTCGACGGGTCGGCCGGGCAGAGCTTCGGCGCCTTCCTCACCCACGGCATCGAGTTCGAGCTCGTGGGCGAGGCCAACGACTACGTCGGCAAGGCGATGGCCGGCGGCCGCATCGTCGTACGGGCGCCCGCCAACGACGTGTCGCTGGCGATCGACCACGGCGGGGGCCCGCCCGTGCTCGGCGGCAACACGTGCCTCTATGGCGCCACCGGCGGCGAGCTGTACATCGCCGGGTCGGCGGGCGAACGCTTCGGCGTGCGCAACTCCGGGGCCGTCGCCGTCGTCGAGGGTGTCGGCGACCACGCCTGCGAGTACATGACCGGCGGCACCGTCGTCGTGCTCGGCCCCGTCGGCTACAACCTGGGCGCTGGGATGACCGGCGGTCAGGCCTTCGTGTGGGACCCCAAGGCCCAGCTCAACGCCCGGCTCAACCGGGCGCTGGTCGAGGCGGCCCGGCCCGACGCCGAGCTGCTCGAAGAGCTGCGCTGGATGGTCGAACGCCACCAGGAGCTCACCGGCTCGGCCCGCTCCGCCGACCTGCTGCGCGACTGGCAGGCCACGGTCGAGCATATGTGGGTCGTCGCCCCCACCGACCACATCCGCCGCATGGAGGCGCAACGCGAAGGCCAGGTCTCGGCCAACGCCTAACTCGGGTCGCGGCGCCGGAACATCTGACGCGCGATCTGCTCGGCCTCCTCGCGCGCCTTCTGCGCTTCTTCCCGCCGTCCGAGTGCAACGAGCACGTCCGCGAGGTTGTCGAGCGATCGAGCGAGAGCCGGCGAGAAGCTCTCGGGGTGAGCGCTAGCCAGGGTGCGCCGATGGTGAACGGCCTCCTCGATGGCCGCCAGGGCCTCGTCGTGGCGACCCAGCTCGCCCAGGCGGACCGAGAGGTTGTTGAGCGACATCGCGACGTCGGGCAGGTAGCGCGCCGGGTTCGCCTCGGCCAGCGTCCGGCGGTGGCGCAGGGCTTCCTCGACGGCCGCCAGGGCCTCGTCGTGGCGACCGAGCTCGCCCAGGCTGACCGAGAGGTTGTTGAGCGACATCGCGACGTCGGGCAGGTAGCGCGCCGGGTTCGCCTCGGCCAGCGCCCGGC
>JBOGIC010000723.1:0-4912 GCA_050744985.1 Acidimicrobiales bacterium | reverse complement strand
CCTCGGGGTCGGTCATCACGATGAAGCCGGCGCTCATCGGGGGCGCGGGCTCGTAGCGACGTACCCGCGTCGCTCCCAGTGCGACGAGGGGGTCGCACTCGACCTCCAGCGCCGCCATCCGCTCCTCTCCCTGCAGTCCGGGTGCCGCACGGACGTCGAGGTGGACACGTTTCTTGGCGACCTTGTCCTCCGGCACCTGCTGGAAGAACAGTCGTGGGCCGTGGCCCTCGGGGTCCTCGACGGCCGATCTCGTGTTTCGCTGCTCCGCGGGCACGCGGAGTTGCGCGAGGAAGTCGTCCCACGCGGCGAGGGGATCGGCGTCCTCGGGCAGGTCGACTCCGGGCGGGCCGGGATGGACATAGCCCAGGACGTCACGCCAGAACGACGACAGCGACCGCGGATCGTGGGCATCGAAGGTGACCTGGATGTTGCGGCTCATCGGCGTGCTCCGTTCGCAGGAAAGGCCGCGGGAACGGCTCGGGGGAAGGCGTAGTCCATCGTGAAGCGACTCATGTTGGCGCGCCGGACGGCGATAGTGGCATCTGATGACGACTGACGCCCACGGCGAACCTCGGCGCCTTTTCGCCCCGCCCGGACGGCTGCGACGCGAGGGCTTTCTTGCCCGCCATTTCGCTGTCGTTGCAGCGCCCTCGAGCGGCGAGGCGGGAGATGAGTGACCAGTGTACCTGCCTGGCTAGGTGCCGATCGACTAGAGGAACCCTGAGTTCAGAATGACGCAACTTCCCGTTTGTACGTAGCGTCGGCACCGTGGCATTTCGGTTTGACGTCCCGTGACCATTTGTTAGGTTCGCGCGGGTGAGGATCGTCGAGGTCGTTGATCCCCTCGTTGTCATCTTCCTCGTTCTGGCGGCGGTCTGGCCCCCCCGTTGGGCGCCGGAAGCCTGGCGACGTCCTACACGAGCGCTCCGGCACCGCGTTCGTCGTCGCCATTACCGCTCCTGGTAAGGGGTTTCGAGGTCGGTGTGTTCCTGGTGACGGGGCGCTCGCCCGCGAGACGACGTGCTCGCGCCGGTCACCGATAGCGCTGGTGATCGTCGTGGCGGCTGTCTCCGGGGTGGCGGGCGCAACCCGTCTCGGCTCGCTCTCGGGCCATCCCGACATCGTCACTTCCCCGCGTTGGTTCGGAGCTGAAGCGCAAAGCTCCCTGGTCACCAGGCGGGGTTTTCCCCCACACGACGTGGGCGCATTCTGGCAAGCTGTGCCAGGGATCTCGGCACGGTGGAGGCGGCATCATCGCCACGCGGCGGGCATAACGCCCACCAACTGGCACGTCGGAGGGGGAAGACGAGATGAAGGCGGGTTCGCGCATGTGGGCGCGCGCTAGTTGCGTGGGCCGTGTCCGTCCTTGTCTTGGCGTCGGAGACGCAGCTCGCAACCGCGGCGCAGCCGGTGGGCGAGGCCGCGGACCAGCCGGCGGATCTCAGCAAGGTGGCGGCACCGCGGAATGCCGAACTGGACTACGAGCAAGACGGCGTCCGGGCGTGGAACGACCAGAAACCCGACCAGGCCCGACCCATCGCCGGCGGGCGGCCGGGGTCGACGCCGTGATGGACCGCCTGCTGGGCGCGGTGTCCGCCCCCCGCACCGACGCCAACTTCGTGCGCGCGGCCCGCGCGGTCCACCGAGACGCTCGTCAAATCCAGAGTACTTCGAGATGATCGGGCGCGGCGGCGTCCGCGTGGTCAAGGACGGCCAGGAGCTCAGCTTCGCACTGGGTACCGAACGCGTGGTGCGGCCCGAGTTGAAGCCGACGGCCGGAGGGGCAAGCGCCGTCGTCTACCGCGACGTCTGGCCCGGCGTCGACCTGTCCTACGAGTACCGCGGCACGGCCCTCAAGGAGGTCACCCGGCTGAACGGGCCGACCACCCAGAACAGATCCCACTTCCGCCTGACCGGCGCCACCGTGCGTTCCGCCGCTGGCGGCATCGTCTTCGCCGTTCTCTTCACCGACGTCCTGGCCCGCTCCGCGACCTCGGACTGGTCGACACGCCGGCCGAAGAGCGCACCGACCGGCTGTCGCGGTTGGCGAGCCGTGCTCGAGATGCTGATCGCAGGCGTGGTGTTGAACGACCACCACTGCAACCGGTCCGATTCGACGTCGACTCGGAGCGCGCGTCGTTCGCTGACGATTGCGATGGGACGGGCTGGACTGGCGGCGGGCGCCGCCAGCGCATTCCCTCTTCGCGAGCGAAGGCTTCGGCAAGGCGGGCATGTCGGCCACCGCGCCCGCCTCGGCAGGTCGCGGCCACATTGACGATCACCTGCTCGCGTCGCCTTGTGCGCTCCTCCTCGGTCCCCTCCGACGAGATCGTCCCGATGGCTGCCATGATTGCGGTGTGTTCGATGCCCGGCCGATCGGCGAAGCACGGGCGGAGACCATGGGCGCCCTACACGTTATGGCACGGTGCCTTCAGCACGACGCGGTGGCCGTCGAGGTCAGCGGCGCTTTTCGTGCCGCGGGCGTGCGCTCGGTTCTCCTGAAGGGTGCCGCCGTCGCGACGTGGCTGTACGACGACGGTGCGCTGCGGGGCTATGGCGACGCCGACCTGCTGGTCTCGCCCGCCGACTTCGAGCGGGCCGAGGCAGTGCTGAAGGCGGCCGGGTTCAGGCTCGTCCGGCCGGGAATGTCGCCGCTCGAGGAGACCGACCACGCCCGGGCGTGGGCCCGGCACGGGGCCGTGGTCGATCTCCACTACACCATTTGGGGCGTCGCCGTAGAGCCCAGCCGGGCGTGGGACGTGCTGACCAGGGATGCGGTCGAGCTCCGACTCGGCGGGGGCCGACTGGAGGCATTGGGCATCCCAGCCCGCACCCTCCATGTCGCGCTCCACGCCGCCCAGCACGGTGGTGGCGCCGGCAAGCCGCTCGCGGACCTGTCGCGAGCCGCGGCGCGCGTTCCGCTTGAGACGTGGCGAGACGCCGCTGAGCTGGCCCGCGAGTTGGGCGCTGAAGGGGCCATGGCGGCCGGCCTGGGCCTCCACGCCGCAACTGCCCCGCTTGCCGTCGAGCTCGAACTCCCAGAGCGCTCGCCCCTGAAAGTCGCATTGCAAGCCGCCGGAGGCCCCTTGTGTGCCGGCGGCCTGATGCGGGTCGTGGAGGCTCCCGGGTTGAAGGGAAAACTGGCCATGGCTGCTCGCCGGGTGGTGCCCAGCCCGGCCCGTATGCGCGCCCGGTACCCCTATGCCAACCGCGGGACGGGCCCGCTTCTTGTGGCTTACGCAAGGCGATGGCTGATGTTGGTGGCTGCGGCACCGAGTGCGTTGCGGGCAATCTCGAGAGCGCGCCAGTGCCGATAAGGGACCGTCGGCCGGAGCTCATCCGCGCCAAACCGAGCGAGCGGCCGGCGACCTCGACGACTTCCTACACCCGCTGGCTCGGGGCGGGGTGCTCGAGACCTGATGGGCGGGGCTGCACCGCCGGCCTCAAGCCCACCTGCCGAGCGGTGTGGACGACCTCGCCGAGCACGGCCCGCAGAAACTCCGGACAGGCGCCTTCGACAACCCCCCGCCCCAGAACACAGACCAGCACCCCGCCGTAGGCCGCCCAATGCCGCCGCGTACTCGCGTGGAGATGGGCAAAGGTGCGATACCTGTCGAGGCGCCACAGGGCTCGAGCCGTCGCATTCGGCGGGCCGGTCGAAACCTCGCGGGTGCGGTTTCGGACACGCGCTGCCGGGTCAACGGCGAGTGTGGCGTGCCGCGACGCCTCATACGACACGTACGCATCCCCCCACCACGCATCGGACCCCAGGTCGAGCCACGCCGGCGCGCTCCGCGCGTAGAGGTCGCGCCGGTAGACGGCCATCCCGCCGCTGAGGAAGTTCGTGCGCATCCGCCGACGGACGCGCGTCGCCAAAGGTCGCGGATCGCGAAAGATCGATCGGAACAGGATCGCCTTCAGGAGCGAGGCCGCGAAGCCGGTCTCCGGCACGCTCAGCACACCGCACGCGGCGCCCACCGTCTCGCGCTCACACCGCTCGACCAGCGACGACAGCGAGCCCGAGTCGAACCCGATGTCGTCGTCGAGGAAGCCCACGAACTCCTCTGTGCCCTGGGCGGTGCCGACGTGGCGTGCCCGGTCGGGGCCGACCCGTTCCGGAAGCATCACTTCGGCGATGGCGACCCCCTCTCGATTCGCCAGCTCGCGGAGGTCGAGGTCGAGGATGTGCGCACCGCCCTGGGCCACGATGGTCAGCCGCGCGAGCCGTCGTTCCCGCAGCAGAGCGTCGTGCACCACGGACCGGCAGGTCGGTCGTCCGATCGTGGCCACGACGATGTGCAGGTTGCGCACCAGGGCGGACGCTAGCGCCGGGCACGGCGGCCGCTGGGGAACGGCGGCAGCGGTCATGATCGGTACCCGCCATGCCGGCCGGGGCGCCGGCCGTCCGATTTGGGCCGTCCCGGCGGCTGCGGCGAGGAGGCCGTTTGCCGTGACCTGCCTTCCCAAGGCGTTGGCGGGCGCGACGCACCGCTCGGCATGAGGCTTCGGAGGCTGGGGGCGACCGAGCCCGTGGAGCCGGCACGGTGTCGCTGGTCTCCGACATCACCCGCGGCGGGGACGCTTCGGGCACGGCGAGCGCCCTGTGGTCGACGGTCAACGGCACCGCTAGCCCGGCAGCGACTACGTGGGGGTGGCGCCGACCACGGTCAGCTTCGCCGCCGGGGAGACGAACAAGACGGTGACGGTCACCGTCAACGGCGACACCACGGTCGAGCCCGACGAGACCCTCTACGCCAAGATGTCGTCACCCCGTCGGCGCCGTGTTCGCCCGCAACCAGGCCCTGGGCGCCATCACCAACGACGACGCCTGCGATCGGGCCGGCTCCGGCCGTCGCCTGACGGCAGCCGGCGCCCGGGACGGCATGGAAACGGGTCGGCAACCACCCACCCC
>JBOGIC010000722.1:0-8159 GCA_050744985.1 Acidimicrobiales bacterium | reverse complement strand
GCCAGGACCGGCCTGCGTGGCCTGAACGCCAGGACCGGCCTGCGTGGCCTGAACGCCAGGACCGGCCTGCGTGGCCTGAACGCCAAGGGCGGTGGCGGGGGCGGGGGCGATGGTGGTGGGCGGCGGGTCGTCGAGGGTGGCCGCGTCGAGCGGGACGACCGTCGTGGGCGGGACGAGGCCGAGCTTGGCTCGCGCCTCGTCCACGATGTGCGACGGCGCCTCGAGCTCGGCGGTCTCGAGCTGGAGGCGCTGCTGGCGCTCCCGCTCCTTGGCCACCTGCACCTGCAGGTCCTGCACCTCGCCCTGGCCCTGCGCGAGCATCACGTGGACGCCGATCACGGCGAACAGCCCGAAGCACACGGCGATCGTCGCCACCGCGGTGCACAGGCGGGCCAGCCAGTCCCGCCGCTGCTTCGCCGGGCCCGGGACCACCTGCAGCGGCGGTCGGTCGCGCCGCGGCGCGGCGCGCTTGGCCGGCTCCGCCACGCGCAGAACACGCGTCGCGACGCTCATGCGGCGTCGTCCCCGCCGAGCTTCTCGGCCGCGCGGAGGCGGGCGCTCTCGGCGCGGTGGTTGCGTGCGACTTCGATGGGCGAGGGGCGCTTGCCCCGCGCCACCAGGCGCAGGCGGGGCTGGGCACCACAGACGCAGGGCAGCCCGGGCGGGCAGGTGCAGCCGCCGGTGGCGCCGGTGCGGAAGCGCTCCTTCACGATCCGGTCCTCGCCTGAGTGGTACGACAGCACGACGCAGCGGCCGCCGGGCACGAGGGCGTCGATGGTCTGGTCGAGAGCCGGGCCGAGCACGTCGAGCTCGCGGTTGACCTCGATGCGGATCGCCTGGAACGTACGCCGGGCGGGGTGCCCGCGGCGGCGCGCCGGCGCGGGCACCGCCGCGCGCACCACGTCGGCCAGTTGCCGCGTCGTCGAGAGGGGACGGGCGGCGACGATGGCCCGGGCGATGCGGCGCGCGAAGCGCTCGTCGCCGTATCTCGCCAGCACCCGCGCCAGGTCGGCCTCGTCGTAGGTGTTGACCACGTCGGCCGCGGTGGTCGGCCGGCTGGGGTCCATGCGCATGTCGAGCGGACCGTCGGCCCGGTAGCTGAAGCCGCGCTCCGGGCGATCGAGGTGCCGCGAGCTCACACCGAGGTCGTACAGCACGCCGGACACCCCTCCTTCCTCTCCGATGTCCTCAAGGATCTGGGTCATGTCGTCGAACCGGGCGCGTCGGAGGGTCGCCCGTTCGCCGAATTCCGCCAGCGCCCCGGCGGCCGCAGCCAGCGCGTCGGCGTCCTGGTCGATGCCGAGGAGCCGCACATGGTCGAGCGCGCCCAGGAGGGCCCGGGCGTGGCCGCCCATGCCCACCGTGGCGTCGACCACCAGGCCGGGCGGAATGGGTCGGAACAGGTCCACGACCTCGTCCACCATCACCGGCTCGTGCTCGACGGCCTCGCTCATCCGCTGCCCCCCGGCCGGCATGGGAACCGCACGAGTTCCCGGGAAGGGGGCGAAGGGGGGTCTTCCGGGTTACCGGCCGGAGGGCGGCGCATGAGCGAGCGTCGCGGCGACGGCGATCTGGCCACGCGGGCCATGGGGCTCATGGGCTCGTCGTGGGTGCCTCCTCTCGGGCCCTCACACCCCACCGTCCCCCATGAGGGCACGCTCGCCGGCCGTCCTCTTGTCCCGCCAGCTGGCCGCGTCCCAGATCTCCACATGGTCGAAGGCACCGTTGACGACGACCTCGCGGTCCAGGCTCGCGAAGGCCCGCAGGTTGGCGGGCAGCGCCACCCGACCCTGACGGTCGGGCGACGCCTCCTGGGCCCCGGCGAAGAAGACGCGCGCCACGTTGCGATCGTCCGGCCCGCCGCGGGCCCGGTCCTTCATCTCCTGCGCCCGGCGCTCGAAGTCGTCGGGTGGCCACAAGGCCAGGCAGCCGTCGATCTCGCTGGTGACGTAGGCGGCCGCCAACTCGTCCCGGAAGCGCGCCGGAAGGATCACCCGGCCCTTCGCATCCAGAGAGTGGAGGTGTTCCCCCAGGAACATGCCGCGCCACCTGACCAGTCCTTCGCTCGCTCGTCGGCTCCCGCGGGGGCGAGAGGCACTCCCCTACGCCCCACTTGTCGCCACCCTACGCCCCATTCCACCCCACGGTCAACCCCCCGAAACCACATCGACCCCCGTAGGCTCGGTGCCCGTGGAACACGCGGCGGCCGTGCTCGAGATCCCCGGCGTCTGGGACACGGTCCCGCGTCTCCCGGGCGTGGAGGTGGAGGACCTGCCGGCGGACCCGGACCTGGCCGACCGGTACCAGCGGGAGGCGCAGGGTGAGCTCGTCGACGACGACCTGGCCGCGATAGCCGCCCACACCCGGATCCTCCGCGTGCACGCCGCGACCAACACCGTGGACGCCGCCCGCCGTCTGCTCGCGGCCGGCGCTCGGCTCCTCGATACGGGCGGTGCCGCCGTCCGGGTCGTCCCCTCGGCCCACACGCTCAGCCGGTGGGAATGGCTCGAGCTCGCCCGCCGAGACACCCTCGACGCCCTCTTCTACGCCTTCGTGCGCATCGATAGCAGCGACTCGGAGGCCCGGTCCCGGGGGATGCAGACGTTCGGCCTGAAGGACGCGTCCCTCAGCCTGGCCCCCGGCCATTCCTTGCCGGGGAACGCCCTAACCGTTTTCCTGGCGTACTACCTGCGGTTCGCCGGCGACGTGCGCCCCGGGGACGCGTTCTCGTGCATCCCGGCCCACGGCGACCACCTCTACCGGATCGACGCGGCGGCGGACGGGGGCTGGTCGCTGCAGGCGGCGGGGCCGCTCCCCGTGGACGGGCTGGCCGATGTCGTGGCGATCGTCGCCGGCGACCACAGCCTCGCCGCCCGGGCCGACGGATCGGTGTGCGTGCGGGGGACCAACCGCGCCGTCACGCCCACCCCCGTCGAGGGGCTCACGGCACCGGCCGTGGCCGTCGCCGCCGGCATGGGGCACAGCCTCGTCCTGCTCGCCGACGGCTCGGTCATGGCCTTCGGCGACAACGGTCAAGGTCAGTTCGGCCACCCCGGCCCGTCCTCGTACACCGCCGTCCCCGTCGAGGGTTTGTCCGAGGTCGTCGCCCTCTCGGCCGGCTCGTTCCACAGCCTCGCCCTCAGCGCCGACGGCTCGGTATGGGCGTGGGGCGCCAACCTGCACGGCGAGCTGGGCGACGGACAGCGCGGCGCCGCCCGGGCCGTGCCCGCACCCGTGGCCGGCCTGGGCCAACCCGCGATCGCCGTCGCCGCCGGTTTCAACCAGAGCGTGGCCCTGCTCGCCGATGGCGCGGTGGCGCACTGGGGCGCCGTCCCCCCGACCGAAGGCGCGGTCCGGGAGGGCCACGTCAACCCGACGCTCCTCGACCTTCCCGGTCCGGCGCGGGCCGTGGCGGTCAGCGGCCATGCCGTGGTGCCGATGGCCGACGGGACCGTCCTCGCGTGGGGCGCCAACTCCCTCGGGCAGCTGGGGGACGGCACCCGCACGGCTCGCCCGGGTACGCCCGTGCCCGTGCCCGGCCTCCCGGCGCGGGCGACGGCCGTGGCCGCCGGCATCCACCACAGCCTGGTCCTCCTCGACGACGGCCGCCTCGTCACCTGGGGTTGGCCGTTCGAGGGTGTGACCGCCGTCCCCGTCGAAGATGCCGTCATCGTCGTCGCCGGGATGCAGCACAGCCTCGCCCTCCTCCGGACGGGGTCGGTCGTCGGCTGGGGCAGCAACCTCGGCGGCCGGCTCGGGCTGCGCCGCCACCACGAAGGCCCGTCACTGGCCGCCATCGAGGCTCCGCCGTTGAGCCGCCGGGCGGCGGCGTCGCTCGAGGGGCTGGACCCGGCTGTCGGTGCGCCTGATGGCCGAACCCGGAGCAGTCGCCCGCGCCGGTGGGACGAAGCTGGGTGGGCGCCCCGACCTGCCGCCGGACGCGCCATGGCCATCGGTCGACGGCGCGCCGCAGGCCTTCGTCGGCCAGGTCGACCAGGCCGACGTGGCCGCGGCCGTGCGGAGCGTCGACCCCGGCGCGGAGGGAGCCGGGCTGGCGCTGTTCTTCTGCGACTCCGAGTTCCGCGTGGGCGGCGAGCGGTACGACGAGCTGCCGGGTGAGGTGCTGTTCGTCCCGCCCGGCACCGAGCTCGCCCGCCGCCCCTTCCCGGACGAGCTGGGCGAGCAGTGGCGCTTCCGCGAGGTCGTGCTGCGCGCCGAGGCCGAGACGCAGGACGTTCCGACGTTGGCATGGGAGGTGGACCAGCTCGGGCTGGCCCGGGAGCAGCTCAGCGCGTGGGGCGACCGTCAGGATGCACGCGACCAGCGAGACGACGCACCGCGACACCGCGTCCTCGGGTATCCCGAGCCCGTGCAGGACGATCCCCGGCGCCGAAGCGACGAGGTGCTGCTCCTCCAGGTGGACGCCGACGACGACATGGGCTCCGATTGGGGCGACGCGGGCCGGCTGTTCTACCTCGGGAGGCCCGGTGACCTGGCGGCGTCACGCGTCGTCAACGTGCGCCTCGTGTACCAGGGCCACTGACCGGCGGCGCCGGAGGTGGCGGTGCAGGAGCCACACGCCCCCGAGCGCGAACGGCGCGAACGGCAGCAGGAACCCGACCAGCACGACGCCCACCTTGACGACGTTGACCAGGGTCACCCACCCCAGCCCGAGGGACGTGGCGAAGCCGGGGAGGTCGTCGCTGACCCGCATCCCGGTCCGCTCGGTCAGGGTCACGTCGATGGTCGCCAGGTCGACGCGGCTGGCGAGCACGCGCCGGCGTCCCAGCAGGGACTCGATCTCGCCCTCCCGGCGGGCCAGCTCGCTCTCGATGGCGACGACCTCGGAGGCCGACGCCGCCTCCCCGAGCAACGCCCGTAGTCGGTCGGCGCTGGCGTCGGCGCTCTTCAGCCGGCCGTCGAGATCGACCGCCTCCTCGGTGACGTCCATGGCGGCGACCTCCCGACCGAGCGGACGCCCGAGCTCGCCGAGCGCCGTCAGGACAGGGTCGAAGCGCGGCGGCGGCACCTTGAGCGTGAGGTGGCTCTCGTCCCGTCCGTCGAGGTCGCTGCGTTGCGCGAACACGTACCCGTCCGCCTCGCGCGCGATCTGCGACGCCCGCTCGGTGGCGCGCCTCGCGTCGTCCACGCGGACGGCCAGCTCCGCCGTGTAGACGACCTGGCGGATGTCGGCCTGGGCGGCGGGACGGGGCGGTGCCGCCTTCGGCGGTGACGAGCCGCAGGCGGTGAGCACGGCGATCCCGAGGACGACGACGACGACCCGGCGCGGCATCACGCCGCGGAGCGTACGGCGACGATCCCCGAACGCGACCGAACTGTTGCCGAACTGTTGCACGCCTCCGAGCTGGCATTCGCGACCATCACGCCCCCCGCGCCGCATTCTTCGGCCGGCGTTCACCCGAACGGGGTGATCCAAACGCCGGGCCGGAGCCCGATACTCCATAGCTGGACGAGATTTCGGCGGCCAATTGCACAGGAGGAAGGGACGTGAGCGACCAGTCGTATTCGAATCAGCCCACTGGATGGGTGGGATGGATCTTCTTCGCCGGCGTGATGATGGTCATCGCCGGGAGCCTGAACATCATCTACGGCCTCATCGCCGTCCTGAACGACGACTGGGTCGTCTTCGGGAACACCTCGGCGGTGTTGCTCGATCTCTCTGCGTGGGGATGGATCCACATGATCGTGGGCTTCGCCGTGCTGGCATGCGGGCTTGGCGTCTTCAGCGGGAACCTGGCGGCCAGGACGGTCGGCGTCATTCTCGCCGGGCTCAGCCTGATCGCCAACTTCCTGTACCTGCCCGTCTATCCCCTCTGGTCGATCATCGTGATTACGATCGACGCGCTGGTGATCTGGGCGCTGACGGCCCACGGCTCCGAGATGAAGCAGGTATAAGGCGGACCATCCCCGGACGAGGGCGTCGCCGGCCCGAGGGCCGGCGACTTTCGCGCATGGGCCGGCGTTCACCCGAACGGGGTGAGGCATGCGCCGGTCCGCTCTCGCATACTCGATACAAAGCCGAGCCCTTCCAGGAGGGCCTTCATGACAACCGTCGAACAAGATATCGACATCGAGTTGGGGCCGGTCGACTACATCGTCGTCGAGTTCCCGGGGAGCCGGTTCAACGGCGACGTGCTCCCCGCGCTCCGCGACCTGGTCGACAACGGCGTCGTGCGGGTGCTGGATCTCCTTGTCATCCGCAAAGACGAGGGCGGGGAGTTCGAGGCGTTCGAGGTCTCCGATCTGCCCGACGACGAGGTGGGTGACCTGCGGGCCGTCGAGACGGCGCTCGCCATGCTGATCAGCGAGGACGACGTCGCCGCCGTGGCCGCCGCCATGGAACCCGGCAGCACCGCCGGGCTGCTGGTGTGGGAAAACGTGTGGGCGATCCCGTTCGTGTCGGCATGCCGGAAGTCCGGCGGGCAGCTGATCGCCGGCGGCCGGATCCCGACTCAGGCACTCCTCGCCGCCCTCGAGGAGGACGACGAGTACGAAGACGACCACGAGTAAAGGAGACTGACATGGGTATCGCACGACGGCGAGTTCGCCGAGCGGCGGTCATCGGGCCCGCCCCGGTCGCCCGGACTGCTGCCACGGTCGGAACGGCGGTCGTGGTCGCGCACGGCGTGGCCCGGCGTACCGACCGCCGCCAGGACAGGCGCCGCTAAGCCCGAGGAGGGGCGCTGTCCTCCGCGCGGCGCCCGACCCAATGACGCCGGCTCGGGGACGTCCCTCGTGCTGGTCTCAGGGGAGATCACATGGAACACGGGCTCGACACCGGGCTCATGGTGGCCATCGCGGCGACCGTCGCGTTGTGGGGACTCCTCGCGCGGCGGATCGAGCGGCTCGACGTCAGCGCGCCGATGGTGTTCGTCGTCGTCGGGTTCGTCCTCGCCAACGAGCCCGTGGCCCTGATCGACGTCGACGTGCACAGCGAGACGCTGCGGAGCCTGGCGGAGATCACGCTCGCGTTGCTGCTGTTCTCGGACGCGGCACGCGTCAACGTTCGCGAGCTGCGCCGGGATGCGGGCATTCCCGTGCGGTTGCTCCTGGTCGGGCTCCCGCTGACCATCGTGGTGGGCACGGCGATCGCGATGCTGCTGTTCCCCGGCCTCGACCCGTGGGCGGCGGCCGCCATCGCCGCGGCGGTCGCGCCGACCGATGCCGCCCTCGGCGCCCAGGTCGTCGAGGACGAGCATGTCCCCTCCCGGATCCGGAGGATCCTCAACGTCGAGAGCGGGCTGAACGATGGCATCGCCACGCCGTTCGTGACGTTCTTCATCGCCGGCGCGGCGGCGGAGACGGTGTCGCACTCCTCCATGGGGCCGGGGGCGGCGCTCGCGGATCTCGCGATCGGCGTGATCGCCGGCATCGCGCTCGGCCTCGGTGGTGGGCTGGCCCTGGGCTTCGCTCGCCGGCACGGGTGGGCCTCACCCGCCTATCACGCCATCACGGTCCTGGCCTTGGCGGCGCTCGCCTACGCGGTGTCGATCGAGCTCGGGGGCAACGGCTTCATCGGGGCATTCGTGGGCGGCATGGCGTTCGGCACGGTGGTGCCCCCGAAGCGGCGGGAGGCGACGCTCGCGTTCGACGCGCAGGCCGGTGAGCTGCTGTCGTTCGTCGTGTGGTTCCTGTTCGGCGCCGTGATGGTGGCGGCATTGCAGGAGGCGACCTGGCAGACCGTCGCCTTCGCGCTGCTCGCGTTGACCGTCGCCCGGATGCTGCCGGTCGCCGCCGCGCTCGGCGGCACGCACCTCAGCGGCGCAACTGTCGCGTTCGTCGGATGGTTCGGGCCGCGGGGGCTGGCCTCGATCGTTTTCGGCCTCATCGCGGGGGACGCGCTCGGCGGCTCCGATGCCGAGGTGGTCCTGGCCGCGGTCACACTCACCGTGCTGGTCAGCGTCGTGGCCCATGGCGTCACGGCCCGGCCCCTCGCCCGCCGCTACGGAGAACACGTCCGGACACGCGCCGAAGCGGGACCGGAGCATGCCGCCGTGCCGGTGCTCGACGGTCGCCACACGTCGCGGTCGCCCGCTCCGCCCTCGGACCCGGCCGCCGGGGCTGGGCCTGCGGCGTAGCGCGCAGGGCAAGACGCGGGTTCAGGCGGCTGCCCGCCGCCGCGGGGTCGAGGGCGCCCG
>JBOGIC010000721.1:0-6131 GCA_050744985.1 Acidimicrobiales bacterium | reverse complement strand
GCCACGTTCGGCCCCCTCACCGACGTGCTGGAGACGAGCTACGCCCTCACCGACGTGAAGGGCTCCGACCAGCCGGCCATGGCGGTCGACAAGGAGGGCACGATCTACGCCTTCACCAAGGAGCGCCCGCCGCTGTCTACGGCGGCCGGCCCCACGCAGGGCACGCTGTCCCCCGCGCCCGGCCCCGCCAACCAGTGCCGGCCGTCGTCGTCCGCCCCCGGCGCGCCGACGTGGAACCCGACGCCCCCGACCAGCAGCCCGCCCGTCGCCGGCCAGCCGGGAGCGGGGGCCCGGCTGCTGATGTCGAAGTCGACCGACGGCGGCGCCACGTGGCAGGGCTCGGTGGCCGACTCGAGCGGCATCGTGTGCGTGCCGTGCCTCACGACGCCGGTGGCGGCGGTCGACCCGAAGACGGGCGCCGTCTACGTCGTCTGGGAGCAGAGCGACAGTGGCCCCCCAGGACCGCGAGACGACCGCAACATATGGTTCATGCGCTCGACCGACGGCGGCGCCACGTGGACCAAGCGCGTGCAGCTCAACGACGACATCGACCCGAACCGGAAGCCGAACTACGACCAGATGTTCCCGGGGATCAGCATCGCGCCCAACGGCCGGATCGACATCGCGTGGTGGGACTTCCGAACGGACGGGCTCTACAACTCGGGCGGCAACGGCAACACCCTCCGGCGCGACCAGACCTGCTTCGACATCTACTACACGTCCTCGGGCGACGGCGGGCTCACGTGGGCCAGGAACTCGCGGATCAGCGACCGGAGCATGAACCAGTGGGAGGGGCTGGCCATGAACCCGCTGTACGACTTACGCGGCCCCATCGGGGTGGCGTCGACCGACGAAGAGGCCTACGTCGCCTGGTCGGACTCCCGGAACGGCTCGTTCGACCTCCCGACAGAAGACGTCTATTTCGCGACGGTCGTGCACGAGGACGAGGTCGGATCGACATCGGGCGGCTCGTCGATCAAGGCGTCGTCGTTGTTCCTCGGGCTGGCCATCGGCATCGCCATCGCCGGCCTCGTGGTGCTGGTCATGTCCCGCCGGGGACAGGCGGCGAGCCCGTCGGACTGATTCTTCGCTCCGCCACGCGAAGACATCGCTCCACCACTCTGCGATACTGCGGCCGGCGATAATCGACCGACCGAGGTGTCCCTTGCGCGACGGCGGCGTTTGGATGAGCCGGGGAGTACGGCACCCCAAGACCATCGCCGCGACCGCTCTCACCGTCCTGGTCGCGGGCTGGATGATCACGACGGCGACGGCGACAGCAAGGGCGGCGGCCGCCGCGGCGACGCTCGAGGTGGAGGCGGGCTATGCCGGCACCTACATCCCCGGCCAACCGGTGCCCGTGCGGGTGCGGGTGACGGCCGACCGGCTGCTGTCGGCCCCGCTCGAGGTCACGCTGAACGGCCCCCCGACCGCCGTCCGCATCGAGGTGCCCGGCGGCACGACCAAGGACTTCCTGATCGTCATGCCGATGTCGGCCGGGGCGACGCGGGCCACCACCGTCACCGCTCGGCTCCCGGACGGTTCGCGGACCCCTCCGGCGGCAACGGCGTCGCTGGTTCCCATCGGCGACGAGGAAGTGGTCGGGTTGTTCCCGGGGGCGCTCGGCGGGCGGGCGGCCCCGGGGCCGGCGCCGCTCGCGGTCGACGTGGGCACCGCCCGCTTCGTCGCCCTCGGTCCCCTCGAGATCGATCGGGTCCCGGACAGCCTGGCGGCGCTGGCCACCATCGGCGTGGGCGGCGACGAGCTGGCTCGCATGGCGCCGTCGGTGCGCGCCGGCCTGTTGCGGTGGGTCGAGGCCGGGGGTCGACTCCTCGTGGACGCTCCGCCGGGGTCCCCGGTCCCCGGATTGCCCGATGACTGGCAGCCCGGCGACGAGCGCCGCGCCGGGGCCGGTGCCGGCGAGGTGCGGCTCACCGCCGGCGCCATGGCCGGGGGCCGGTGGGCCGGGCTCGTGGAGCCCACGCGGCGGCCGTCCAACGAGGACTTCTTCTTCGGCGGTGGCCCACCCCTGGGCGGCGTCCTCGCCGGCGAGGCCGGCTTCCGGGTCCCCCGGTTCTCCTGGCTCGTCGGCTTCCTCGTGCTCTATGTCGCCGTGGTGGGGCCCGTGCTCTACCTCGTACTGAGACGGCGGCGCCGCCCGGAGCTGGGTTGGGTCGCCATCCCCGTGATCGCCCTGCTGTTCACCACCGCGAGCTACGCCGGTGGACGCAACCTGCGCCCCTCGGCGCCCCTGGTGCACGGCACGATCCTGAGCACGGGGGCCCACGGCTCGACGGCCATCACCTTCGTGGGCGTGTCGTCGCGCTCGGGCGGTACGGCCCGGCTCGCCTATCCCCCCGGGTGGCTCGCGGGCGGAGGCGCCGAGGCGGGCGTCGACTTGGCGAGCATGACCGAAGTGAACACGACGGGATCGGGTGGCCCCGAAGGCCGCGTGCCCCTCGACGCCGGGCAGTTCGCGGTCGTGTCGGGGCGGGGGCCGGCGGGCGTGCAGGGCCAGCTCGAGGTGCACGCGTCGTCGGACGCGGACGGGGTCGTCACCGGGACGGTCCGCAACGGCACGCCGTTCGACCTCGACGGCTTGGCTCTGCTGGTGGGCAATAGCGGCACGCGCCTGGGCCCGCTCGCCGCCGGTCAGATGCAGGAGTGGACCGTCAACGGCGCCGGGATCCCCCTCGGCGGGCAGCCCCCCGTGGAGTTCACGATCTGGGGCCGGCCGGCGATGACCGAATCCTCCCAACGCGACATGCTCACCAGCCTCGCCCTCTGGAACGCGGCGCGACGCGCCGGCGTGCCGACGCCCGACCGCGGCCAGCCCGTGGCGGTCGGCTGGACGAGGCAGTACGAACTGCCCGTCACGAGCGGCGATAGCGACGCCCGGCCTCGCGGCCAGACGCTCGTGCTCGGCACCGGCCCCGTCATCGTCCGCGGCCCGCGGGCGACCGATGTGTCGGTGCAGACACAAGTCGTGCGCAGCAGCGCGCCGCGCGGCGGCACCGTCGTGCGTTTCGGCCTCCCGGACGTCGATCACACCATCGACCCGGCCAAGCTCATCCTGCGCACGACGATGTCGGCGGCCGAGGTCTGGAATGGTGAGGCGTGGGCTGCGCTCCCGTGCTCGGGGCCCACCTGCCAGCCGGTTCCGGCGCCGGGGGTGCGCTGCCTGCCCAACGCGCCCTGTCCAGCCCCGGTGCGGGGCCCGGGGATGATGGTCGGCCCGCTGGTCGAGTTGCCCATCCCGCCCGGCGCCGTGCGGGACGGCGCCGTGTACGTGCGGTTCCCAGGAGGGTTCGGGGGCCTCCCCACGTCCGATACCGCGTTCGGGCTGCGGGAGATCGCGTGACGGCCACCGCGCCGGCGCCCGCGGCCGCGGCTGCCGTCGTCACGCACGGCCTGACCAAGCGGTTCGGATCGCTGGTGGCCGTCGACCACCTCGACCTCGAAGTGCCGTCGGGAAGCGTGTTCGGCCTGATCGGCCCGAACGGCGCCGGCAAGAGCACCACGCTGGCCGTGCTGGCGTCGATCATGGCGCCGACCGCGGGATGGGTCGAGGTGGCGGGCTGCAACCCGGCGCAGGACGCCGCGACCGTCCGGCGCCACATCGGCTACCTCCCCGACACGCTCGGGGTCTACGACAACCTGCGGGTGGACGAGTACCTCGAGTTCTTCGCCGCCGCCTACCGCGTACCCCGGCGGGACTGGCCCGGCCTGCTCGGGGGCCTTCTCGACCTCGTCGGCCTCGAGGTCAAGCGCGACGCGATGGTCGACTCGCTGTCGCGTGGGATGAAGCAGCGGCTGGGCCTCGCCCGAGCCCTCGTGCACGACCCGGACATCCTCCTGCTCGACGAGCCGGCGAGCGGCCTGGACCCGCGCGCTCGCGTCGAGTTGCGCGGGTTGCTGACCGAGTTGCAGGCGATGGGAAAGACGGTCGTCATCAGCTCCCACGTGCTCGCCGATCTCGAGGAGATGTGCAGCCACGTGGCGATCATGGAGGCCGGGCGGCTCATCGCCGCCGGCGACCCGCGGGGCATGGTCGAGCGCGTCCGGGCGGGACGCTCGGTCGTGGTCCGGCTGAGGGGCGGGGAGGAGCGGCGGTTCACGGTCATCGACGACGAGGAGCAGGCGGCGTTGCTGCACCGGCTCGTCGTCGAGGAAGGACTGGCGGTCGTCGAGTTCCGGGAGACGGGCGGGCTCGAGGACGTGTTCCTCGAAGTGACCGACGGGACTGTTCAGTGACTGTCAATCCGGTTCTCGAACGCGAGCTGCGCCAGCGGTTGCGCGGGCGGGCCGCGTGGGTCGTGCTCTTCCTGTACCTCGCGGTGCTGGGCGTCATCCTGAAGCTCGTCTACGACGTGGCGGCGCAGCCGGGGGTGCTCGTGCCGCTGTCGGACGCGCAGACCGCGTCCACGGTCGGACGGTCGATCTTCCACTGGCTGCTGTTCTTCATGCTCGGCCTGATCTGCTTCATCGTCCCCGGCCTCACGGCCGCCGCGATCGCCGGGGAGCGTGAACGCCAGACGCTCATCCCGCTGCAGGTCACGCTGCTCGGCGCGCGCTCGATCGTGTACGGCAAGCTCGTGGCCTCGCTGGCCTTCGTGGTGCTGCTGCTGATCGCGGCACTCCCGCTGGTGTCGGTGTCGTTCCTCCTCGGGGGCGTCGACGTGGTGGAGGTCGCCAAGGGGATGGCGATGCTCCTCGTCGTGGCCGTGGCGATCGCGTGCCTGTCGCTGGCGTGTTCGAGTGCCTTCGGGCGGACCCAGACGGCGACGGTGGCGGCCTACGGGATCGTCGCCGCCCTCGTCATCGGCACGCCGATCGCCTACGGCGCCCAGCGCGCGCTGGACACGAGCATCGACGGCACGAGCAAGCCGACCCTGCTGGTCGTCAATCCGTTCGCCGCGACCGCCGACGTCGTCCGGGGCCGGACCATCGAAGAGCCCGGGGCGTCGTCTCCGTTCACCGGCATCCAGGACCTGCTCGGGCGGGAGGTGTTCGCCGACGACGTGGCGGTGGGCGACGGCCAGGGCATCACCTCCCGGCTCGAGATCGTCGACGGTCGCGGGATCGGGGTGGGCCAGGTCATCGCGCCCGCGCCCGGGTTTCCGCCCCCGCTGCCCGCGGAGGCTTTCGTCCAATTCAGGAACGGCCGACCGGAGGTGGCGGGGCTGCCATTCTGGGCGGCGTCGCTGCTCGCCTTCGCGGGGCTGAGTGCGGTCGGCGTGTTCACCGCCGTCTGGCGGATCAAGGTGCCTGGACGGGGACGGGCCGGATGATCCCGCTCCTCGTGGCGGTCCGCCGCCGGCTCCGGGTGGCCTGGATCCTCGCCACGGCCCAGCTCGTCGCGCCGGCGATCGCCGCCGGCGCGCTCGTGCTGGTTCTGGTCGGGCGAGTACGTCCCTGGGGGTGGCCCGAGCCGGCGGCGGCTGTTCTCGGTGTGGCTGCGGTCGTCGGCCTTTTGGTCGCCGGGGTCGCCCTGCGCGTGCCCCTGCCCGTCGCGGCGCGGGCGGCCGACCGCGGCCTAGCCACGGGCGACGCGTTCGCCACGGCGCTGGAGCTGGAACACCGCCCGCCCAGCCCGCTGGCCGACCGCGTGCAGACGCGCGCCATCGATCTCGCCTGCGCCGGCCGTGCCGCCGAGGCGGTCCCGTTCCGGTTGCAGGCGCGCCGCCTGGCCGTCGTGGCGGTACTGGTCGCCGGGGCGGTCGCGCTGGCGGTGGCCGTCAACCACCAGGACGCCGTTCGCCGGCGGCAGGCCGCTGAACACCAGGTGCTCCAGGCCGAAGCGGAGCGCTTGCGTGTCGACGCCGAGGACCTCCGCCGCTCCGGCGCGTCGCCATCGCAGGAGGATGTCGCCCGACGCATCGAGGACCTGGCCCGTGAGGTGGCGGCGGCCGGGAACCTCGAGGAGGCCCGGTCGGCCGTCGACGACATGGCGCGGGAACTGGCCGACCGCCTGTCGCCCGACCTGCTAGCCCAGAAAGCGGCGGTGCGGGGCCTCGACCGGACCCTGGCCGCGGCGCCGCTGCCGCAGGCCGGGTCGGGCGACGCCGCGTCACAACTGCAGGCCCTGGCCTCGGCCCTCGGCTCGCTCGATGCCGGCGCGCGGTCGGCGC
>JBOGIC010000720.1:0-3688 GCA_050744985.1 Acidimicrobiales bacterium | reverse complement strand
CCCCGCAATTCGGTGACGATCCCCTCCGCCCCGACCCGGGCGGCGATGACCCGGGCGTGGAACGTGTGCGACACCGTGGCGAGGCGAACCATACGGGTTCCGTCGAATCGGGCCCGCTCCATCACCCTGAACGGTAGCGTGGGACCTGGATGGAGCGCCGGATCTTTGGTCTCGAGAACGAGTACGGGGTCACCTGCACCCTGCGCGGCCAGCGACGGCTGAGCCCGGACGAGGTGGCGCGGTACCTGTTCCGCCGGGTCGTGTCGTGGGGGCGCAGTAGCAACGTGTTCCTGGAGAACGGCGCCCGCCTCTACCTCGACGTGGGGAGCCACCCCGAGTACGCCACGCCCGAGTGCGACTCGATCGAGGATCTCGTGGCCCACGACAAGGCGGGGGAGCGCATCCTCGAGGGCCTCCTGTCGAGCGCCGAGCAACGGCTGCGGGAGGAAGGCATCCGGGGCATCGTCTACCTGTTCAAGAACAACACCGACTCGGCCGGCAACTCCTACGGCTGCCACGAGAACTACCTGACGAGCCGCCGGGACGACTTCGGCCACTACGCCGAGGTCCTGATCCCCTTCTTCGTCACGCGGCAGGTCTACGCCGGCGCCGGGAAGGTGCTGAACACCGCGCGCGGCGCCACGTACTGCATCAGCCAGCGGGCCGAGCACATCTGGGAGGGCGTGTCCTCCGCGACCACCCGCAGCCGTCCCATCATCAACACGCGCGACGAGCCCCACGCCGACGCCGAGCGGTTCCGCCGCCTGCACGTGATCGTCGGGGACTCGAACATGAGCGAGTACTCGACGTTCCTCAAGGTCGGCGCCACGAGCATCCTGCTGCGCATGCTGGAAGACCCATCGGTCGTGATGCGGGACATGACCCTTGACAACCCGATCCGCGCCATCCGCGAGATCAGCCACGACATCACGTGCAAGCGGCGGGTACGGCTCGAGAACGGACGGGAGCTGTCGGCGATCCAGGTGCAGGCCGAGTACCTCAACCGGGCCAAGCGGTATTCCGAGACGAAGGGCCTGTCGCCGCTCGAGGAGCAGGCGCTGAAGATGTGGGAGCACTGCCTCACCAAGCTCGAGGTCGACCCGTTCTCACTCGACCGTGAGTGCGACTGGGTCATCAAGCACCGGCTGGTCGAGGCCTACCGCGAACGGCACCAGTTGCCGCTCAGCCATCCCAAGGTCGCCCTGCTCGATCTGCAGTACCACGACGTCAACCGCCGGCGCGGCCTCTACTACCGCATGCTCCAACGCGGCCTCGTCGAGCGGATCGTCACCGATGCCGCCATCGACACGGCCGTCAACGTCCCACCCCAGACGACCCGGGCCCGCCTGCGCGGCGAGTTCATCCGGAAGGCGAAGGAGCGCAAGCGCGACTACACGGTCGACTGGGTCCACCTGAAGCTCAATGACCAGGCCCAGCGCACGGTGCTGTGCAAGGACCCGTTCAAGTCCCGCGACGAGCGGGTCGAGAAGCTGATCGCCAGCCTCTAGCCACGGTGCCCAACTTCTCGACGGGCACGGTGACGGCCCTGCTCGCCGAGCGGCCCGGGTTGCAGCGGGTGGAGGTCGACGGTCAGCCCGCCTACGTCCTCACCGACCTCATCGGGCCGGTGGCCTTGGGGGACCAGGTCGTCATCAATACGACCGCCGTCGACCTCGGCCTCGGCAGCGGGGGCTGGCATGTCGTGCACTGGAACCTGGCTCGCGATGCATGGCGCCGGACTGGTGGCCGGTCGATGATGAAACTCCGGTACACGAGCCTGCAGGCCGAGATGGGGTCGGACGAAGACGCGACCCTGGAGTCCTTGCCCGGCGTGCCGGTCGTGGCGTGCGACCTCCACAGCCAGGTGGCGTGCGTCGCCGAGGCCTTCGCGGTGGCCGCACCCGGTCGTCGTCTCGTCTACGTCATGACCGACGGCGGCGCCCTTCCGCTGGCGCTCTCCGACGAGGTGGCCCGGCTCCGGGCGGAGGGCAAGGTGGCCGCCACGGTCACCAGCGGCCACGCCTTCGGCGGGGACCACGAGGCCGTGAACCTGGCGTCGGCCTTTGTCGTGACGCCCGCCGACGCCCTGGTGGTCGGACCGGGCCCGGGCGTCGTCGGCACCCGCAGCCACCTCGGGTACAGCGGCCTCGAGGTCGCGCACGTCATCGACACGGCGGAGCGCCTCGGCGGCCGCCCGATCGCGTGCGTGCGGTGGTCGTCCGCCGATGCCCGGCCGGAGCATCAGGGCGTCAGTCACCACACGACGACCGCGCTGTCCGTCGCTCGGGCGACCGCCCTGGTCGCGGTGCCGAAGGGCGAGACCGTCGAGACGCACCACGAGGTCGTCGAAGTCGAGGTCCCGCATCTCGACCTCGACATCACGACGATGGGCCGCGGCCAGCACGACGACCCCGGGTTCTTTGCCTGGGCGGCGGCCGCCGGCGTGCTCGCCGGGGTACTGGCGAGCGCGAGCGGGTAGCGCACAACGTTCAGCCGTCTGGGCGCGGGGGTGCGATGAGCCGGTCCAGGCTCGCGCCGCGCAACGCCCCGGTCTGGGCCTGGATGGCGTAGAACGAGGCCTCCCGCGACAAGCGCTGCGCCGGGTGCGACAGCAGCATCGAGCGGCCCCCGCTCGCGACGACCAGGGCGTAGGCACACCGCATTGCGAGCTCGAGCGACCAGGCCCGGAGGGCGACCAGCTCATCGATGTCGGGTGCGGGCGAGTCCGCCCGCCCGTAGGACTGGTCGCGGCAATCCGCCAGCTCGGAGGCGAACGGGGCCCAGCCCCCTTCCAGTAGCCGGACGCACGTGGCGGCGACGCCGAACGCCGCCGGGTTGGGCTGGGCCGTGACGGTGCGATCCCGCTCCTGCCACGTCGCCAGCGGCTCCTCGACGATCACGTCCTCGCTCGCCACCTCGACCCGGTCGAAGCCGAGCCGCACGGTCGACGAGGCGTTCATCACCGCCAACGGGAGGGGTGGCGACGGCGATAGCCCCCGGGCGTCACCGGGCACGGCGGCGAACACCACACGACCGTCCTCCGTGAGCGCGGCGACGGCGTAGACCCCCGCCAAGCCCCAGGACGTCACCCAGGGCGCCTCACCGGTGAAGACGTACCCGCCGTCCACCGGGTGCGCCGCGATCGCCGGAGGGCCGTGACGGCGGAGGTGGGCGAAGGCGACGCCACCCAGCATCTCGCCGGACGACAGGCGGGGGAGCAGCCGGTCACGCAACCCGGAGTTGGACGAGCCCACCAGCAGCCGCACGGGAGCGTGGTGCTGCACCCAGACGAAGAAGGTGACGCCGCACGCGCCGGCCAGGGTCTCGAAGATCTCCCGGGAGAAACGGGTCGGGACGGGGTCGGGCGCGAACACGCCGAACAGGCCCGCCTCGGCGAGCGCCCGCAGATTGTCGTCGGGCACGATGTCGGCCTGGTCGGTGGCCGCGGCGCCAGGGGCCAGCACGTCCGACGCGACACGCCGGGCGGCATCGACGAGCTCCTCACCGGCTCCCGCTCCGGGTTCGCCCCCGCCGGGGGCGAACACGTCATGGACGCTCGCCGTCACCCTCCGGGCGCGGGCTCATCCGGTAGCAGCAGACGGCGTCGCCCTGCATCGTGTGGGACACCCGGGTCACCTCGACGTCCGGCCCGAGCACCCGCCGGAACAGCGACAGCTCCATGCTGCAC
>JBOGIC010000719.1:0-8454 GCA_050744985.1 Acidimicrobiales bacterium | reverse complement strand
GTAGACGCAGTAGATCTTGTCGTCGGTCACGTAGCTCTCGAGCCACTGGGCCCGGGGGCCCATGCCGGCGAGGACCTGGTTCGACTTGGCCGAGATGGCGTGCAGCTCGTCGCCGGAAAGGTTGCCGGCGCCGGGAAGCTCACGCTCGATGACGTACTTGGGCATGTCTGGCTCCTTGGTCGGGGTTGCGGGATGACCGTAAGGGGAGCGGCCCATCGGGCACATCGGGCGCCTTATGCATTCTCCCCCGGGGTGGCCTGCATACTTCGCTGCAGGAGGCCGTTCTCGTAGACCCACGCCGTGGCGGCCGAACGGGTGGTGACGTCGAGGTTCAGGAAGATGTTGGCGACGTGGCGGGCGACGGTCTTGTCGCTGATGAACAACTCGCCGGCGATGTCGCGGTTGCTCCGCCCCGTCGCCACGAGCCCGATGACCTCCACCTCGCGGGCCGTCAACCCGCAGGGCGCCTCCGGGGTGGCGGCGGGGACGAGGGCGCGCAGGTCGGCGGCGGCGCCCAGCCGCTCGAAGCAGGCCCGGGCGGCCGTGAACTCCCGATTGGCGGCGTCCTGGTCGCCCAGCGCCCGGTAGGCGTCGGCCAGCAGGACCCGGGTGCGGCCCGTCTCGTACGGCGCGTCGAGCTGCTGCCACAGCCCGAACGCCGTCCGCAGGGCCGCCAGCGCCACCACCGCCTGGCCCTGCGCCAGCGCCACCGCTCCCCGGGCCCGGTGCCCGGCGGCCCGCAGCCCGGCGCTCTCGTAGGTCTCGGCCGTGTCGACGACGGTCGCCGCCGCCTCCTCGGCCAGCCGCAGGTCGCCCCCGGCGAGCGCGATGTCGACTTGCGCGGCCAGCAGCGGGGCACGCTCCGGCGCGCTGCCCGATCTCAGCCAGCGGCGAGAGGTCCTCTCGCTCGTCCTCGCCCAAATACTGTGCTGCGGCTCGCCGCGGTGCTCGTTTCGCTGGGTCGCGGGTGACGGGTTGGGGTCCCCCCGGCTCGACGCCGCCCTGGCTGCCGGACGCCGTCACCAGGACGAGGCCGCTCAGCGCGTGGGCCGACGCGCCCCGTGCCGCGTATCGCGTCAGCCGACGGTCGCGTCGTCGCGGCCCACGGCTGTGATGCTTCGCCTGGGGCGCGTCGTGCAACCGCACCATGACGACTGGCGCGGCCGACTCATTGTCGGCCCGGACCGTTGGCGAAGCGGTCTGCGGCCTTCCACGCTGGCCCTGGACCCAAGACGGTGGAGGCGTGACGGCGACCCGAGCGCATCCGCACCGACACCGAGCGCGCGGTCGTGAACGGCAAGGGGGAAACAGTGACGCAACAGCGAGGTCAGCGCCGGCGCGGTGGCGGTCGCATAGCGACGCCGCCGTTGCTCCGATGGCTCATCACCGGTGCAGCGGTGGTGGGCGTGTTGGCCTTCGCGGTTCACGCCCTGGGCGCCTCGCCAGGTGACACGAGCCTGTCGGCCGCATGGGGCGCGCCGACGAAGGCGACCACGACGACGCGCCCGACGAGCACGAGCACCTCGTCGACGCCGGGCAGCTCGACGACGGTGGCGACGTCGACGACGAGCGCGCCGGCCACGACGACCACGCTGGCTTCAGGGGATGCGTGCGACCTGGCCCGGCGACTGGTCGAGGACCTGCGTCGGATGTCTGTATCGCTCACCGACCCGACGAGGTTGCGCACCCTCACCGAGGAGGCGACCGGGCTCGCCGCCCAGCTGCAGTCAGCTGCACCGGACGGGGCACAGGGCGTCGTTGCCTCGCTGGGCTCGGCGTTGTCCGAGCTCAGATCGGCACTGGAGGGCGCTGGTTACGACCTCGCCAAGCTGCCGCCCAACCTCGTCATCAAGCTCCAGTCGCCCGCGGTGCTCGACGGCACCTCCCGCCTCGACGCCGCCGTGGCCAAGGCGTGCTGAGGGAGCAGACGCAGATGAACGAGCAAGATCACCAAGCATTCCCGACTTCTCGACGGCGACACGCTCCTCGCCGCGCCGACCACAACGCTGCAGGCGACCGCGTGACACGCCGGCATCCGCCCCTGTCCGGTGCGCGCGCGCCGATCGTCGGTCTGATCTCCCTGCTCCTCTTGGTGGGCCTGCCGCTGCTTCCCGGGGGCCATTTCGCTCCGAAGGCGAAGGCGCAGACCTACGACCAGCTCGTAAGGAGCGACGCCGCCGCCGCGTACTGGCGCCTGGGCGAGTCGGCATCGGAGGCGGTCGCGCGAGAGGAGGTGCGCTCCGACGGTCGGCACATCGGCTACATCGGCGGCGAGCACCCGTCAGTGCCCGGCGCCATTCTCAACGACGCCAACCGCGCCCTCAACTTCGGCGCGGGCGGTATCACCTCTATCGGAATCAACAACGGCACGGACTTTGAGTACGCGTCGTGGACGGTTGAGGGCTGGTTCAAGGTGTCACCTGGGGCGATGGCCTCCGGAGGGGGATTCATCTACTCCTCGGGGGGGTGGGAAGGTGCGAACCTAAGCATGGGTGCCGACGGCAGGGTCTCCGCCCACTCGAACGTCAACGACTACGGTCCGCCCGCCAGGGCGCGCTCGGGAACGTCGTTCGACGACGGCGCCTGGCACTACGTCACCGCCACCCACGACCAGATCACCCTCCGGCTCTTTGTCGACGGGGGCCTTGTGGGAATCGCCACGACGGGCGTCCCCACGGTGTACGAGGGGCGCGGGACGAGGATCGGTCTTTGGAGCTACGGGCCCTCCGGGCCCTTCGTCGGGGACCTCGACGAGATCGCCGTGTACGACCATCCCTTGACCCAGGCCCAGATCCAGGCGCACTACACGACCGCGGGCTACACGCTGAGGCCGGTCGGGGGCGCGATCGAGCCCCGCGAGACCCTCGGCGGCGGGTGCGGCACCACCGCCCCCCACGTGCCGGCCGTGCAGCGCTCCGTCGGGCAGCCCGTCAACACGGCGACGGGGAACTTCTGGCACACCTTCGACGACCTGTCGGTTCCGAGCCGAGGCCTCGACTTGGATTTCAGGCACACCTACAACTCCCTGAATGCATCGCTCGACGGGCCCCTGGGTTACGGCTGGACCCACAGCTACGCCGACTCCCTCAGCTTCGGCGTTGGCGGCACGGTGACAGTCCGCCAATGCAACGGCGCCGAGCTGTTCTTTCGGCCCGCAGGATCGGGCTACTCGGCCCCACCCCGGGTGACGGCGACGCTCGTGCACAACCCCGACGCCACCTGGTCCGTGACGACCGATGCGGGGCAGGTCAGTTCCTTCGACGCGGCGGGCAGGCTCGTGGCGCGTCGTGACCACAACGGGTACGTGACCCATCTCAACTACACGGGCTCCCAGCTCACCGGCATCGTCGCCGACGCCGACCTGACGCCCAACGCGAACAACCGGTCGCTGGCCCTCACCTACGAGGGGCCGCACATCAAGACGGTGCGCGATGGCGAGGGCCGGATGGTCACCTTCTTCTACGAGGACGGCGCCGGGAACCTGACCAAGGTCGTCGACGCCAACGGTGGCGTGACCCGGATGACCTACACCGCGCACCGCCTCTCGAAGATGCTCAACCCCAACCAGGACGGGGCGCCGAACCCGATCTGGCTCGAGAACCACTACGACGGGTCCGGGCGGGTCGACTGGCAGACCGACTTCCTCGGTCGCAGGACCAGCTTCGACTACACCACCACGCTGGGGTCGACCATCGTCACCGACCCCCAGGGCAAGAAGACGGTCTACGAGTACCGCAGCGGCCTGCTGCGGACCGAAACCCGCGGGAAGGACACCGCCGAGCAGGCCACCTGGACCTACGAGTACGAGCCGGCCACGCTCGGGCTGGCGTCGGTCATCGACCCCAACCAGCACCGCACGTCGATGACCTACGACGCCCTCGGCAACCTCCTCACCCGCACCGACCCGCTCAACCGCACGACCACCTTCGAGTACAACGATCCCAACTACCCCACGAAGCCCACCAAGGTGACCGATGCCAAGCAGGTTGCCACGACCTACGCGTACCTCGGCGGCAACCTCTTGACCGTCTCGACTCCTCTCGTGGAGGACCCCGGCTACATGCAGCGGACCGAGTACCGCTACGAAGACGCGGCCCACCCCGGTGATGTGACGGGCATGGTCGATGCCAATGCCAAGGCCTGGCGCCACACCTACAACCCCTGGGGCGACCTGGCCAGTGTCACGGACCCGGTGACGCCGACGCCGGGCCGGATCACCTACTGCTACGACAACGCCGCCCGGCTCGAGTCCCAGACATCCCCGAAGGGTGCGGCCACGGCCAACTGCGACAGCGACAGCCAGCATCCGACGCCCTTCACCACCTACTTCACCTACAACGGCTTCGGCCAGGTACGGACGGCGACGGACCCGCTCGGCCACCAGACGGTCAACGAGTACTACCCCGAGGGCAACCTCAAGACGACCCGGGACCCCAACGGCAACCTCACGACGTACTCCTACAACGGCGCGAACGAGCTCACCCAGGAGCTGCGCCCCGACCTGACCCACATCGACTACGACTACCGCCTCGACGGCCTGCTGTGGCACCGCTGGGACGGGGCGCACCAGCCCACGACCTACGACTACGACGGGCAGGGCCGGCTGCGCTCCGAGATGGACGCCACCCAGCGCGAGACCAAGTACGGCTACGACCCCGCGGGCAACCGGGTCACCAAGACGGACCCCGGCGGCAGCTGCCCGGCCTGGCCCATCGTCTACCCGCCGTCGCTGTCGCCCGCCGCGAAGTGCACAGTCATGGGCTACGACGCCGCCGACCAGCTCACGTCCGTCGCCTACTCCGACGCCGTCACGCCCAACGTCACCAACGTCGTCTACGACGGCGACGGCCAGAGGACCGCCATGACCGACGGTTCGGGGACCTCGACGTGGCGCTGGGACTCCCTGCACCGCCTCATGGAGTCCTCGGTGGGCGGACAGCTGACCACCTACGGCTACGTCGACGCCTCCGGGAACCGCAACCTCGTCCACGACCCGAGCAGCGTCACCTACCCCGGCGCCAACCAGGTCGTGCGCCGCGCGTACGACGAGGCCGGCCAGCTTCGGTTCGTCACCGACTGGGCCAGCCGCACGACGGAGTTCCGCTACGACGCGGACGGGTTCATGACCACGACGCTGTACCCCAACGGCGTCGTGTCCACGTCCACCCCCGACGGCGCCGACCGGCTCATGAGCATCACCACGGCCAAGAACACGGCCACGCTCGCCTCTTTCGCCTACGGGCGGGACAACGCCGACCAGGTGACGTCGGTCACCACCGCGGGCACGGCCGGGCTGGTCGACACCCACGCCTACGCGCCCTACACGCCCCTCAACCAGGTCCAGAAGCTCGACGGCGCCACGGCGTGGACCTACGACGCCGCCGACAACCTCCGCAGCATCCCGGGGGCGACCCTGACCCCCGACCCCGTCAACCAGCTGCAGACCCTTACGCGAGGCTCGGGATCGGTCAGCTTCGGCTACGACAGCCGCGGCAACCGCACCTCGGCCTCTGCCCCGCAGACGACGACCACCTACGCCTACGACCAGGCCAGCCGGCTCACCTCCGCCGACATCGCCAACGTCTCGGGGACCACCTCGGTGGGGTGGTACCACTCGCTGGCGTCGCGCACCGATGGCACGGTGTGGGCGTGGGGCCACAACGCCTACGGCCAGGTGGGCGACGGCACGACGGCGCAGCGCAACTCGCCCGTGGCCGTCCCCGGCCTGGCCGACGTCGTGGCCGTGGCCGGGGCCGCCTACCAGTCCGCCGCCCTGCTGGGCGACGGCACGGTGTGGGCCTGGGGCGGGAACTGGGCGGGACAGCTCGGCGACGGCACCACCGTCGAGCGCCACGCTCCGGTCCAGGTCCAGGGGCTGAGCGGCGTGCGCGCCATCGCGGCCGGCTCCTCGCACTTCCTCGCCCTCAAGGACGACGGCACGGTGTGGGCGTGGGGCTACAACGCCAACGGCCAGCTGGGCGACGGCACGACGCAGGACCGCAACGCCCCCGTGGCCGTGCTCGGACTCAGCGGCGTCGTGGCCATAGCCGGGGGCTACGCTCACTCGGTGGCCCTGCGCGCCGACGGCACGGTGTGGGCGTGGGGGCACAACGGCTTCGGTCAGCTGGGGGACAACACCACGACCGAGCGGCGCACGCCCGTGCAGGTCCAGCAGCTCAGCGGCGTGCGGGCCATCGCCTCGGGCTACTTCCACGTGCTGGCGGCGAAGGCCGACGGGGGCTCGGTCTGGGCCTGGGGCTACAACGCCTACGGCCAGCTCGGGAACAACACGACGGCCGACCAGCGCCTCCCCGTGCTCGTCGCCGGGCTGTCGGGCGTGTCGTCGGTGGCCGCCAACGGCTACTCCTCCGCCGCGCTGCGCTCCGACGGCACGGTCAGGGCCTGGGGCTACAACGCCAACGGCCAGCTGGGCGACGGCACGACCCTCGACCGGCGCACGCCCGTCGCCGTGAGCGGGCTGTCCAACGTCCGGGGCCTGGCCATGGGGCCGAACAACGGGCTCACGATCAAACGAGACGACGCCGCCGCCATGGCGTGGGGCTGGAACGGGTCGGGAGCCGTCGGCGACGGGACGACGACGAACCGTCTCGCCGCCGTTGCTGCGGGGTCGTTCACCGGCAAGGCGCCGCGCGCCACCTACACCTACAACGGCGACGGCCTGCGGTCGTCCAAGAACGTCGCCGGGCGCGGCCCGCAGTCCTTCGCCTGGGACCAGGCGGCCGGCGTCGGGCTCGTGCTCACCGACGGCGACCGCTCCTACGTCTACGGACCGGGCGGCCTGCCCATCGCTCAGGTGGACGCCACCGGCAACGTCACCTACCTCCACCAGGACCAGATCGGCTCCACCCGCCTCCTCACGGACGGCTCCGGCGCCGTCGTCGCCACGTTCACGTACGATCCCTACGGCCGCCGTGGCCGCGCCACGGGACCCGCGACCACGCCGTTGCGCTACGCCGGCGAGTACACCGACGCCGAGACCGGCTTCGTCTACCTCCGGGCCCGCTACTACGACCCGGCGACGGGCCAGTTCATCTCGCGCGACCCTCTCGAACCTATAACGGGGACGCCGTATGCGTACGCCGGGAACGACCCGCTGAACTTCACCGACCCGAGTGGGCTGGTCCGGATCCCTGGAACGAACATCTGCGTCGACATCGCCGACCCGAACTGCCGCAGCATCAAGGAGCAGCACCAGGAGGGCGCGCAGCAGGTCGCCAACATCGCGGGGGGCGTTCTCAACACGTTGACGTTCGGCAACGAGCGACGGATCAACTCGGCCCTGGGCCAAGAGGACAAGGTCGATCGCTGCTCGGGTTGGTACGACGCCGACGAGTATGCGGGCTACGCGGTTGACGCGGTCAACGTCGCGGCGGCGGGTAGGGAGCTCTTCTCGAAGGTTGGACTGCGGATCGCTGGCAGCCGGATGGCCCGGGCACACATCGACGAGGACGTTCACGCGTTCCAGATGTTCGGCCGCGAGTTCCTCCAGCCGCACGTCCAGGTCGACACGTGGCAGGCGGGTGTCAAGGGAAGCGGCAGCAGCTTCCGGATCCCGCTACCGAAGTGGCTCTTCTGATGGAGGTGCTCAATGCCGAACGCAGCGAGGACCTCACGGCGATGCAGCGTCGGCTGCACGACGTTTGGTTGCAGCTCCCCGAGACCATGCCTATCGGCACGGTGCGGCTGGAAGGTCTCGATGATCGTGAAACGCTGCTTCCTGTCCGAACGTTCGGGCCGTTTGCCCAGTTCGAGCGGCGCAGGGCGAAGGTCGTCTTGGTCGTCGATCATGTGGTGGCTGCCGAGCTAATCGATGCCGCCCAGATCGGCTCGTTGAACTTCGCCAACATCAGCTTCGACGAGGGCGAGTCGACTGTGCACCTCGAGGGCCACGTTCCGGTCAAGTTGCGCTTGCGGGTCGATCAGCTCGAGGTTCGAGTCGAGATCACCGACGAAACGGTGGCCGCGGGTCGGACGTGGGGGCTGCGGCCCAGGTCGTCTGCGTGAGCTTGCGGCTGCGTCGAGCAACTTGGCGAGCTCCAGGGCGACGCCTGGGTGCCGGCCCCGGAGCCCTTGACAGCTCGCTCATCGTGACACCGGCAGCTCGAGCTGCGCCCGTCGTCGGGGATTTCGAAGCGCGCACGACGCGCCGGCACCCGCCGGTGCGGGCGGGTGCGGGCGTGGGCAGGCCGGTGGGACGGTTACTCGCCGGACGTGGGGTCGATCATCGTGCTGACCCGGCTGACGGCGTTGGCGGGGAAGCCACCGTCGCGGGCGTGCTCGCGCACCGCCGCCTCGTCCTCGGCCACGTAGACGCAGTAGATCTTGTCGTCGGTCACGTAGCTCTCGAGCCACTGGGCCCGGGGGCCCATGCCGGCGAGGACCTGGTTCGACTTGGCCGAGATGGCGTGCAGCTCGTCGCCGGAAAGGTTGCCG
>JBOGIC010000718.1:0-2601 GCA_050744985.1 Acidimicrobiales bacterium | reverse complement strand
GGAGGAACGAGCGCGCCTCCGGCCCGGATGCCGTGACCGCGTCGCGCTGGATCCGCACCACGCCCTCCGCCGTGCGGAGGTCGACCGGTCTCCCCATGGCGGGAACGCTACCCAGTGGTGCTGGCGGAGCCGCTGGCGCGGGCGTGGCGGTTCGCGGTCATGCGCCGGGCGGCGGGGATGGCGGCCAGGAGCGCCCGGGCCTTGTTGTGGCACTCGAGGTCCTCCTGCTCGGCGACGCTGTCGGCCACGATGCCCGCCCCGGCCTGCACCGACGCGCGCCCGTCGTCGCTGACGACCAGCGTGCGGATCGCGATCGCGGTGTCGATGTTCCCGGAGAAGTCGAGGTACCCGAACACCCCGGCGTAAGGCCCCCGCTTCGTCGGTTCGAGGGCGTCGATGATCTCCATGGCCCGGACCTTCGGCGCCCCCGAGACGGTGCCGGCCGGGAGCGTGGCCCGGAGCACGTCGATCGGGCCCTTGCCCGCCACGAGCTCGCCCGACACCTGCGACGTGATGTGCATGACGTGGCTGTAGCGCTCGACGGTCATCAGCTCGTCGACCTGCTCGGTGCCGAAGCGCACGACCCGGCCGAGGTCGTTGCGGGCCAGGTCGACGAGCATGACGTGCTCGGCGAGCTCCTTGGGGTCGGCGACCAGCTCGGCGGCCAGCGCCCGGTCCTCCTCCTCGGTCTGCCCCCGGGGCCGGGTGCCGGCGATGGGCCGGGACACGACCCGACCGTCGCGCAGCTGCACCATCGGCTCGGGCGACGAGCCCACCACCGTGATCTCGGGATGGCGCAGGAAGTACATGTACGGGCTCGGGTTGATCTGGCGGAGGACCCGGTACACGTCGAAGGGATCGGCGCCGAGGTCGAGGTCGAACCGCTGCGACGGCACGACCTGGAAGATGTCGCCCTCCCGGATGTGCTCCTTGGCCGTCTCCACCGCCTGGCAGTAGGCCGAGTGGCCGAAGGTCGAGCGGACCTCCGGCAGCGGGTCGCTCGGGTCGGGCGGCACCATCGGGATGTACGGGAGCGGGCGCCCGAGATCGGCGGCCAGGTCGTCCAGCCGGCCGACGGCCCGGTCGTACGCGTTGTCGAGGGCGACGTTGGCGGCGCCCTCCGGCACCAGCACGTTGTCGACCAGGTACACCCGCTGGCGCCAGTGGTCGAAGGCGGCGATCTGGCCGATCACCGACAGCACGGCGTCGGGGCAGCCGAGGTCGTCGGGCGGCATGTTGGGCAGCCGCTCGACCTCCCGTACCACGTCGTAGCCCAGGTAGCCCACGATGCCGCCGTGCAGCGGCGGCAGCTCGGGCAGCGCGGGCGAGCGGTAGGTGGCGAGCAACGCCTCGATCGCCGCCAGCACGCCTCGGTCGACCGGCACCGGCGCGGCGATGCCCTGGGTACCGCTCACGTCGATGTGGCCGTCGCGGGCGACGAGCACGAGCGACGGGTCACGGCCGACGAAGGAGAACCGGCCCCACCGGTCGCCGTGCTCCACCGACTCGAGAAGGAACCCCTGGGCGTCGCCGGCGACCAGCTTCAAGAAGGCGGACACCGGCGTCTCCAGGTCGGCGGCCAGTTCCCGCCACACCGGGACGACGGTGTGGGCGCGGGCGAGCGCCCGGAAGTCGTCCCTACTCGGGTTGGGCATGCCCGAACGACCGGTAGAAGCAGGTCCGCTCACCGGTGTGGCAGGCGCCCCGGCCCTCCTGCTCGACGACGAGCAGGATCGTGTCGCCGTCGCAGTCGTAGTACGCCTCGCGCACGAACTGGCGGTCGCCCGACGTCTCCCCCTTGCACCACATCTCCTGACGCGAGCGGCTCCAGAACCAGCTGCGGCCCGTCTCGAGCGTGCGGGTGAGGGCCAGCTCGTTCATCCACGCCATCATGAGGACGGCCCCGGTGCCCTGTTCCTGGACGATCGCCGGCACGAGCCCGGCCTCGTCGTAGCGGACGTTGGCCAGGTCGGACGGGGTCGTGCCGATAGGGGTGGCGGTGGGCATGGGGTTCAAAGGTACAAGCCGGTGCTGCTGTCGATGCGCTCCGACGCGACGGCGTGGATGTCGCGCTCGCGGAGGATGAGGAAGTCGTCGCCGCGGATCTCGACCTCGTAGCGGTCCTCGGGGTTGAACAGCACGCGGTCGCCGGTTTCGACGTTGCGCACCTGGGGGCCCACGGCGACGACCTCGGCCCACACGAGGCGCTTCGACACCTCAGCCGTCGCCGGGATGACGAGGCCGCCGCGGGACTTGCGCTCTCCCTCCGACGACGGCACCTGCACGAGCAACCGGTCAGCCATCATCTTGATCGGCTGCTTCTCGCTCACACCTCCGACGCTACCGCCGCACGTACCGGTACGGGCCCACCTCGAGCGTCGTGGGCGAACAGGTGTAGGGGAGCTCGCGGTCGGCCACCGTCACGTCCAGTCCGTGATCGGGCGCCCGCCCGTTGATCGTCGCCTGGAAGGCCAGGCCCGACGTGTCCGCTCCGCTCAGCGTCACCCGCCCGCCGGCCGCCCGCCACCGCTCGACGGTCGTGCCGACGTACGCGCCCTCGATCCGGTCGCGCCCGTCGGTCCCCGCCAGCGGTGCGGCCCC
>JBOGIC010000717.1:0-6346 GCA_050744985.1 Acidimicrobiales bacterium | reverse complement strand
CGACACCCCCGCCGAGCTGACCAAGAACGAGGAGACGCTGCTGCGCGACCTGGCCGCCGAGCGCGGCGAGGACGTGGCGCCTCCCGACTCGGGCTTCTTCAGCAAGATCCGCTCGGCCTTCAAGTAGCCCGTGCCGGCCTGCGTGGCCCGAACGCCATGACGGCCTGCGTGGCCCGAACGCCATGACCGCGAAGGCGCACGTCTTCGTGGGCGACCCCGAGCAGCCCGTCGTCGACGACGCCGACCGCCACCACCTGGCGCGGGTGCTGCGGCTGCGGCCCGGTGACGAGGTCACGGTCTCCGACGGGGCCGGGCGGTGGCGACTATGCCGCTGGACCGGCGGGGCCGTCGAGCCCACCGGCGACCCCGTCACCGAACCCGCCCCCGCCCGAGCGCTGACGGTGGCGTTCGCCCTCACCAAGGGTGAACGGCCCGAATGGGTCGTGCAGAAGCTCACCGAGCTGGGGATCGACCGGATCGTGGCCTTCCGGGCCGAGCGCTCGGTGGTGCGCTGGACGCCCGACCGGGCCGCCGCCCAGGTCGAGCGCTGGCGACGCATCGCGCGCGAGGCCGCGTCCCAGTCCCGCCGGGTGTGGCTGCCGGTGGTGGAGGACGTGACGGCCTTCGCCGACCTGCTGGCCCGGCCGGGCGCCGTCCTGGCCTCCGCCGACGGCGGCCCGCCGTCGCCCGACCACGGCGTCGTGCTGATCGGACCGGAAGGCGGCTGGAGCGACGCCGAGTTGGCGGAGGCGTCGGCGGCCGGCGTGCCGAGGGTGGCGCTGGGCCCCCACATCCTGCGGGCCGAGACCGCCGCCACGACCGCCGGCGCGCTCCTCGCCGCCCTTCGGGCGGGCCTGGTGAGCCCCCAAAGTTGACCCGTCAACGCAGAATTCGGTCACTATCCGTCATTGCCCCGAGTCTCAGGGTCGCAGTAGGCTGCACGCGAGAGAACCATCGCGGGAGGGTTGGGGTGAACGACGAGGGGGTACCGTCGGGACCCAATCAGACGTACGCCCGGCGTGTCGGCCAGCGCCTGCGGGCCATCCGGCGGCAAAAGGGATTGTCGCTGCAGGAGGTCGAGGCGGCGTCCGGGCACGAGTTCAAAGCGTCCGTGTTGGGAGCCTACGAGCGCGGCGAGCGCATCATCTCGGTCCCGCGCCTCGACCGGTTGGCGGGCTACTACAACGTGCCCGTCGACCAGTTGCTGCCGGTGCCCAGCGAGTCGGAACGGACGGCGAGCGGCCCCCGGGCCGCTGACGACCGCGGCAACTCGGACATGGTCGAGCGGTCGCGCACCGCGGGCGGCACGGCGACAGCGAAGGTCACCTTCGACCTCGCCCGGTTCCGCGACATCGACGACCCCGAGCTCGACATGGTGCGGTCGTACCTGAACACCATCCAGGTCATGCGCCAGGACTTCAACGGCCGGGTGCTCACGATCCGGGGCGACGACATCCGGGCCATTGCCGGCCTGTTCGGCACCGACCCCGACGCCCTCATCCAACGCCTCGACGCCCTGGAACTGCGGTATTCGCCGTAACGCCGCCGACGCGAGAGTCGGCTGCCTCAGTAGAGTTGTGACCGTGACGAGGGCGCGGGGCGGGGCGGCGGTCGCGATGTTCGTCGCGGCACTCGGGGTGGCGCTCGTCGCCACCGCCTGCGGGTCGAGCCAGCCCGAGGCCCCCACCACCGTCCTGAAGGTCGTCATGACCGACGACTGGGTCACTGCGCCGTTCATCGATGCAGTGCGGGAGTTCGAGCGCCTCCACCCCGACGCGCAGATCGCCATCGAGAGGAGCGCGATCGGCCGGATGAGCGACGTCGTGCGCGCCGGCATCTCGAGCGGGGCGCCGCCCGATGTCATCCAGGGCCACGCCACGACGGGAGCGGGCCAGGGGCTCGCCCAGCCCGTCGACGACCTGTGGGCCAAGTACAAGCTCAGCCCCGACGAGTTCCTTCCCGGAGCGGTCGAGGACGTGACGTGGGGCGGCAAGCGCTACGGCGTGCCGCTCGACTCCAACGCCATGGCCCTGTTCTACGACATCGACATGTTCCGGGCGGCCGGCGTCTCGCCGCCCACGCCGACCATGACCTTCGGCGACTTCGAGCAGATGGCTCGCGCCTTGACCAGCGCGGACGGCACACGGCGGGCCATCGCCGTCCCGATCGACAGCTGGGTCAGCTACGGGTGGATCCGGGCCAACGACGGTGAGCTGGTACAGGTGGGCGAGGACGGTCGGCCCCGGTTCAGCCTCGACTCCCCGAGAGTGGTCGAGACGATCTCCTTTCTCGACCGCCTCGTCGACGCCAGGGTGGCCTTCGGCCCGGCGTCGCCCGATACCGGCTCGCGCGACGCCTACGGCCTGTTCAAAGCCGAGGCGACGGCCATGTACGCCAGCGGCTCGTGGGACCTGGTGCGGCTCCGGAAGGAAGCCGGGGGACGCAACATCGGCGTGGCCCTGATGCCGGGCGGCGTCACGGGCACGACCGAGGGCACGGTCATGGGCGGGAGCAGCATGTGGATCCCCAAGGGCGCCAAGCAACGGGACCTGGCCTTCGAGTTCATGAAGCTGGTGAGCTCTGATCCCTACGCCATCCGCTTCGCCACCACCGAGGGGCGGCTGCCCGTGCGGCCCCGGCTGTTCGACGACCCGCACTTCCAGCAGACCCCGCTCAACGTCTTCGTGAAGCAGCTGCAGTCGGCCCACCCGCCGATCCTCGGCGCGCTCGCCGAAGCGGCGAAGGCCTACACCGACGCCCTGACCCAGGTCTTCAAGAACAACCGCGATCCGGCGGAGGAGCTGCAGCGGGCCCAGGCTCGCGCCGTCGCGTCCCTCAGCCCGCCGTAGACATGGCCATTCCCACCGACGCCGACCCCGATCCCGGCCCGGGCTCGCCGCCTCCGGAACGGCGGCCGGGAGGTGCCCTCCTGCACCTGCGGTCGTCGGTCCTGGGCCGGGTGCTCGGCGCGCTGGTGATCGTGCTCATCGTGTCGACCGCCGTGACCGGGCTGGTCGACGCCCGCCTCACCCACTCGGCGGTGGCCAAGCAGACCGGACAGGTCTCGAGCAGCCACCTGCGGGTGCTGCAGGAGGCGTTCGCCCAGCGCCAGCGCAACCTCGTGCAGAACCTCCAGGGCGTGGCGAACGAGGTCGTGGCCAGCGGCCTGAACGATCCGGCCAAGCGCAACGAGCTGGTGCCCCGGCTGACCGCCGCCGCGACCGCGTTCCAGCTCGACCAGCTCGACGTCGTCGACGACACCGGCCACCCCCTCGCCGCGCCGGTGACCGTGGGCCGCCTGCGTCCCGAGATGCCGATCACCGAGACCGGGCCGTTCACCACCGAACCGACGAGCCACCTGTTGCGCACCGTGCAGGGACCGTTCGTGCAGGCGGCGACGGTGGCCCTCGGGACCGGCGCCCGTCCCCTCGTACTCGTGGGCGGGCTGCAGTTCGGGGACAACCTGGCCTACGACCTGCGGCGCCAGGTGGGTGGCCTGGCCAACGTCATCCTGGTGGCCGGGTCGCAGGTGGCCGGGAGCACCCTGCCCACGCCGGTCAGCTCGCCGCCGGCCTACGCGCCCGGGTCCGATACTCCGCCGGCCGGCCGCCAGCTGGCCGATCTCGGCGGGCTGGCCAGCGTGGTGGCCTATGTGCCGGTCGGCCGGTCGGCCCAGGACCCCACCGGCGGGGCGTTGGGGATCGCACTGGCGGACCCGGCCGCCCCTCTCGACCACGACCTGGCTGTCCGCCGGCTGATGGCCGCGACGCTGCTGGCCGTGCTGGCCGTGCTGCTGGGGTGGGTGCTCTTCCGGGCGTTGACCAAGCCCCTCGTCAAGCTGGCGGGCACGGCCAAGACCATCGCCGACGGGCAGCTCGACGAGCCGTTCGAGGCCCACGGCACCGACGAGATCGCCCAGCTGGCGTCGAGCCTCGAGCACATGCGCAAGGAGTTGCAGGCCAAGCTGGAGATCGTCGAGCGCCAGGCGGCCGAGCTGCAGGAGAGCTCCCAGCGGGTGGTCGCCGCCCAGGACGACGAGCGCCGCCGGCTGGCCCGCGACCTGCACGACGGCATCCAGCAGCAGCTGGTGGTCCTGCGGCTGCGCCTGGGGCTGGCCCAGGAATCGCTCGAGCCGGAGGCGACCCTCATGGCCGACCTCGGCGGCGAGCTCGACCGCACCATCGAGCAACTGCGTGAGGTCAGCCACGACCTGTACCCGGCCATCCTGCGCGACCGCGGCCTGGCCGCCGCCGTGCGCAGCTACGCCGGCAAGCTGCCCGTGCCCAGCACGCTCGCCGTCGAGCCCGACCCGCTCCCCCGCCTGCCCGTCGAAGTCGAGAGCGCCGCGTACTTCCTGCTGTGCGAGGCCGTCACCAACACGCTCAAGCACGCCGGGTCGAGCGAGGTGGCGGTGGCGCTGTCGGTGGTGGACGGCCGCCTGGCGGTGCAGGTGTCCGACGACGGGCAGGGGTTCGACTCGACCGGGCTCGAGCGGCGCGGCGGGCTGCTGCACATGGACGACCGCGTGCGCTCCTTCGGCGGCGAACTGCACATCCGCAGCGCGGTCGGCGCGGGAACGACCGTGCTGGCGACGTTCCCCCTGAGCCCGGTGGGCAGCGCCCACGGCGTCATGCTGGAGCCGGCGACGCCCTGAGTTGCGGGCTACGCCGTCTGGCGCTGGAGGAAGAACAGGACGGCCGCCACCCGGTGGTTCATGTCGAGCTCCTCGCTGATGCCGAGCTTGCGGAAGATGGCGTTGATGTGCTTCTCGACGGCTCGCTCGGTGAGGCACAGCGTGCGGGCGATGGCGGCATTGGTGCGCCCGCCCGCCATGAGGGCCAGCACCTCGTGCTCGCGCTCGGTGAGGCCATGAAGTCGCGACCGGCTACGCCGGCGTTGGGCCTCGAGCAGGCCGTCGATCACCTTCGGGTCGAGGATCGAGCCGCCCGCCGCCACCTCCCGCAGGGCCTCGGCCAGCTGTAGGGGCGCACCCAGGCGCTCCTTGAGCAGGTACGCCCGCCCGTTCGACCCGTCCCGCAGCAGCTCGAGGGCGTACTCGGGGTCGTCGAACTGGGACAGGATCACCACGCCCACCTGCGGCCAGCGCTCGCGGATCACATGGGCGGCGTCGATGCCCTCGGTGCGGTGGGTCGGTGGCATACGGATGTCGAGCAGCACGGAGTCGGGCGTCGTCGCCTCGATCACGTCCATGAGCTCCTCGGCGTCGCCGGCCACGCCGACCACGTCGATGCCCGGGATCGAGGACAGGGCGCTGCGCGCGCCCTCCCTCACGAGGTACCAGTCGTCGGCGACGACGACGCGCAGCACCTCGGGCGTGGGTTGCTCATCCGTGGCCCAGATCGTAGGCGGGTACCACCCGCGTGCGGTGGTGGTAGCACCCGGCGGCCAAGACACGGGGTACCACGATTCCGTTGTTCGCCCGTCGCGACGACAATGTGGGCGGAGTCCTCTTGCGTGGAGACGGCTCCGGTTCGGGGGGGTAGGGGGTTCCATGAGAGAGCCAGCAGAGGCGGTCATGAGCGGTCCGCCCCTGCCTGCCAGCCCGGATGTTGCATTCCGCGCGCCGCCCCTCCCCCTGGGGCGGCGCGCACCGAGTTGGTCCCGCCGCTGGGACACCGAGCGGTCGATCGGCGCCGACGACGGACGGTACCGGCCGAGTTGCCCGACACGGCGGCGGCGGGACACCAGGGCGCAGCAGCATTGCCGAAGCCGATACTCGCGGAGGCGCCGGTAGAGCTGCTGGCCATGCGCCACCGACGGAGAGCGAAGCCCACCTAGCTCTCCGTCGGTGGTGAAGGCGCGCCGCCGACTCCCGGGAGAAGCACGATCCAACGAGCCGGCGGCCGTTCCGTGGCCCGCTGCGGCGCCGGTGCCGTGCGGTGGGATTCCTCTTCATCGTCACCGGCCTCCACGCCGGGCGGGTCGGCGGGGTGCCGCCGGCCGCGGCGGCGCCGGCCATGGCGAGCACGCCAGTCCGATGCATGGTGAGCCGCGAACGCCGGTGGTCGACCTATCCCCAGCGCTGCCACAACAGTGGGAATCTCCGCTCGAGGTCGCTGTCGTCCCAGGGATCGCTGGCTGGCGAGCCGGGCAACGGCGCGAGGCGGTAAGGGCCTCACTCGCCGGTCAGTTGGCGCTACGCGCCGCCATCGCGGACTATGAGGAGGAATTCGGCGAGATCACGGCCGCCGAGATGGAGGCCCAAGGGCGAGCTGACCGGGAGGACGCCGTGGTCGTTCGAGGTCGCCGGCCGCGCGGGCCCCATGCCGCTCCGCAAACGCGAAGAAGTCGATCTGCATGAGCTTGGTCCTTGACAGCGCGGCGT
>JBOGIC010000716.1:0-8039 GCA_050744985.1 Acidimicrobiales bacterium | reverse complement strand
GCGCCGGCCGAGGCCGTACGGCTGGCGTCGCCGGCCATCGCCCGCGACGGCGGACCGGCCGCCTCCGGCTCACCCGAGTCGGCGGCGCGCGGCTTCCTGCGCGAGCTGATCGCCCGCGAGCGCCTGGCGTTCCCGGATCGTGCCCACGCCGGCACCCGCCTCCACACCCACGAGGTCGTGGAGGACGGAGAGGCCCTCCGCGTCGTCCGGCGTCTGTTCGACTGAGGGCTACCGTTGGGGTGTGACCGACGGGCCGGTGGAGCCGGACCAGGAGCGTGAGCGGTTCGTCCAGGCGCTGATCGCCCGCGGCGAGGCGGCCCATGCCGTCGACGGCGTGCTCCCGGCGGGCGCCACCCACGAGATCGTCGAGAACCCCGACGGCACCGTCGGCGTCGTCCGGCGCCGGTTCTCGGCCGGCTGACGTCCGTTCGCCTTCGTCACCGTGGCCGAGGAGGATGTCGGCAGCCGCCTGTCGGTCAAGGCGCGCAAGATGCTCAGCCGCGGCTCCGACGCCCTCCGCCGGCTGCCCACCGCTGAGGACCTGGCCGAACTCGAGCCCGGTGAACGCCACCAGCGGCTCGAGGCCCTCCGCGTCGAGCTCTACGCCATCTCGTCGATCCTGGCCGAGGAGGCGGTCGACCGGGCCTACGCCGATCGCAAGGAGCGCCCGCCCTACGGCCTGGTGCGATCGGGCCACACCGACTGGCGCATGGTGCTGGCGTCTCCGACGACCGTCGAGGAAGGGGCGATCGGCGACTTCTACGCCCTCGGCAAGGCGTTCGTCGACACGGTCGTGTTCCACCTCGACCGCACGTTCACCGAGCTCCGGGCGGGGAGCCGGGCGTGGCTCGTCGACCGCCTGGAGGGCCTCCTGGCCCTGTTCCGCGTGGACGCCGGCCCGGCCACCAAGGGGCGCCTCCGCGACGGGCTGAGCTTCATCTACGGCGGCCTGCACTTCGGCACCGGCGTCTCGGTGCAACTGGCGGAGATGATGAACCGGCTGCTGGACGGCCGGGGCGGGATGACGCCGGGCGACAAGGCCGAGGTGATCGCCCGCAGCGGGCGGCCCGCCCTCCGGCTGGCGGCCCTCAACTTCGACCACGTGATCGTGGCGTACCACGCCTTCCTGGCCCCGCCCGAGCGCCCGGGCGGCCCACAGTGGTTCGCCGTCGACCACTTCGTCCTTCACGAGCGCAACGGCCGGCCGTGGTCGATCGACTTCCGCCCCGACGAGCTGCAGGCGGGCAAGCCCCACATCGACCGGCTCGACAAGATCCTCACGACCTACGACACCCATGGCTGCCCGGCCCGGATCTCACCCACCGGCGCCACGCCGCCCATCGGCCGCCTCTGGACGTGGTGCGCGGAACTGGTCGAACAGGCCGGCCTGCTCGGATGACGCCCCCCGGCGTGCGTAATCTCTGGTTCTGCCGATGAGACGCCTGTTCGCCCTGGTTGTGATGCTGGCGGCCACCGCCGTGGCCTGCGGATCGGGTGGTGAGGCGCAGTTGACGAAGGGCACGCCGGGCTCGACGGCAGCACCGAAGGAGAACGTCGGGACGCGCCCGCCCGGCGCCGTGGCCGACATCAACAAGGCGGCGTGCGACGTCCTCACCCCGGACGACGTGGCGGCGACGCTCGGCAACCGGGTGCGGCCGGGACAGGGGACGGGCAAGTTCTGCCAGTGGGGCACCGCCGTCGACAAGGGCACCAGCGCCAACCTCACCGTCAACCGCGCCGACCAGTGCAACCCGATCCGCAACAGCCTCCCGAAGGAGGCGAAGACCGAGTCGGTCGGCGGGGTCGGCAACTCGGCGGTGTGGAACTGGCAGGAGGTGTCGATCCTGCTGCAGGGCAACTTCGTGGTCTGCTGGCCCGACGCCGTCATCTGGATCGCCGTCAGCGGCGAGAAGGACCAGGCCGCCCTCCGCGAGGAGGCGTCGACGCTGGCGCAGAAAGCCCACAACAAGCTTTAACCCGCGGGATTGGCCCGTGGAGGTACCACCTTCGCGGAGTAAACGGTGTTGGCGCCGACCAGGGCGGCGAGGATGAGGCCGATGGCCAGCGCCGGCTGGGGGCCCGCGCTGGCGGCGAGGACGAGCACGACGGTGACCGGGACGGCGTAAATGCGCAGGGGGCCGGGGCGCTTCATGCGGAAGTTCAGGGCCCACACCGCCAGCAGGTAGGCGCACACCGGCAGCGCCACGGCCAGCCCGGCCTGGACATCCGAGAGCCGTGTGCCGGTAGTCGCCTGGTCGACCGCCACGGCGAGGCCCGCGCCCACCGCGCCAGCACCGGCGAAGATGAAGTAGTGCCCGTAGCCCCAGGCGAAGGCACTGGTCATCCGGTCGCCGAACATGCTCCGGGCGCGTTCGGCGGCCTCCTCGATGGGCAAGTCGAAGTACACCGACCACATGGCGAACACGATCAGCAGGCCGCCGACGACGACGGGGACGACGTCCGCGACCGCACCGTCGGCGTCGACCGCCCGCTGGACGCCCGCGGCGGCGGCGAGGATCGACTCGCCGAGCACGATGATCGTGAACAGGCCGGAGCGCTCGGCCATGTGGCCCGGGTGCCACGACGTGCGACCGGCCGCCTCGGCCCACACGGGCACCGCCAGTTCGGTGGCCACCAGCATGAGCCCGACCGGAAAGAAGAGCGAGTCGGGAAGCCTGATCCAGACGAGCCAGGCCATCTGGACCACGGTGACCCCGAGGGCGTACCGCAACGTGCACGGGCGTCGCTCCGGATCGGAGTGGGCGGCGCGGAGCCACTGCGCCACCAGGGCGAGTCGCATCACGACGTACCCGGCGACCATGATCCCGAACTCCCGCTCGTCGAAGCCCCGCGGGATCCCCGCGGCGAGGATCAGCACACCGGTCATCTGCACGAACACCGCCAGGCGGTAGAGCGTGTCGTCGGTGTCGTACGCGGACGCGAACGCGGTGAAGTTCACCCACGCCCACCAGATGGCGAAGAACACCATCAGGTACCCGACGATCGCCTCGCCCACGGGACCGTCGACCAGGCCGTGGTGCAGGCTCACCGACAGCTGGGCGATGGCCACGACGAAGGTCAGGTCGTAGAACAGCTCGAGCGGCGTCGAGGTGCGGTGGGCCTCGGCCGGGTCCCGGCTCGTCATGCGCGTGTGCAGTTGCACGGGCGCCATCTTGTTCGAACCTCAGGTGATGCCGCAGACCTTGCGCTCGTAGGCCTGGAGGCGGTCGCTCGACGCCTTGATCTGGGGGCCGCCCATCCTCTCGCTCACGACGTTGAGAACCTGGCTCGCGTCCCAGTTCACGCGGGTCATCCCTTCGATCACCCCGTCGTACGCCTGGCTGAGGGTACGGATGTCACCGGCGATCTCGGCCGGCGCCACGCCTGACAGGGACCTCAGCGCCTCCGCCGTCGCCGTGTACTGGATCTTCAGGGCGTCGGTGGACGGTGCCGCCTTGTTCAGCTCGTCGAGGCGGGCACGGGCGGCGCGGTCGTCGTCGCAGAACGGCTGGCTTCCGGCGCCGGTGAACGTCGGCTCGGTCGTCGTGGTGGCCAGTGTCGGGTCGGCCGATGTGGTCGCCGACGTGGTCGCCGACGTGATCGGCGCGCCGGACGTTCCGCTTCCGTTCGAGCACGCGGAGAGCAGGACGAGCGCCGCGAAGACGGCGAGTAGGGACTTGGGCACAGGTGATCCTCCGGCTGAGGATGTGAAAGTTATGCCCCCGCCGTTTGATCCGCGCCATTAGGGCTGTGAGACCCCTGTTCTGCAAACCAAACGGGGGGTCAGCGCTCCCAGACGCTCACTTCGGCCAGCCGGTTCAGGTCGGTCGCGGTCGAGGTGATGCGGACGAAGTGCACGGGCGGGCCGCTGACGGGTGTGATCGAGAAGAACTGGCGGTCTCCGGAGCCGACGATCGTCCAGTCCACGCGGTTGAGCGATGTCTCGACGTTGCAGGCGGTCTGGCAGTCACGGACGTTGATGAGCGCCGGGAACCGGTTGACGCCGAGGTCGATCATGACCTCCGACGCCGGAGGGGGCGGCGGTGACGGAGGGACGAAGTTGCCGTCGGTCACCGGGCACGACGACGGCGACGGCGTGCAGGCGGAGCCGCGCGACGGCGCCGGGCCGGTCGACCCGGTGAACGGCACCTCGGCCGACCGGTGCGTGATGCGGTAGGTCGTGCCGTCGGCCTCCTCGCTCGTCGCGGCCTCGACGGCGGCGCTGCCCTTGCTGTCTTCGAGGATGCGGGCGTCGATCGCTACGGGCGAGCGGCCCTCGGCGATCCACGTGATCTCGCCGGTGAGACCGTCGGTGAAGACGACCCGCTCCGACCGGGCGCCCTCGAGGTCGGCCCACTCCGCCCGGGCGACACGCGCCACCGACAGCTTCAGCTCGGGCGCCCAGATGCGTAGGGCGGGGAGCTGCACCTCGGTGCGCTGGGCCTGGAACCGGGCGCTCACCGACGCGCCGCCCGTGGGCGGGCCGGCCGACAGGTACAGCGTCGAGGCATTGCCCACCGAGCCCTGCGTGTCGCTGCCCTTCAACTCGAAGCGGTAGCGACCGTCGCCGTCGGTCGTAGCGGTTCGGGCTTTATTGCATATGGCCGGCGGGCTGTCCACGAGGCACACGGTGCCGAGCGTGCCGGTGAACAGCGTGGCCCCGAGGACGACCTCGCCGAAGTCGGCCTCCTTCACGAGCACCACCTTCGCCCCGGGCAGCGCCTTGCCGTCGATGTCCTCGACCGCGCCCGTGACGGTGACGGCGCCGTCGCGGGAGACCTTGCTCGGCGTGCAGGACATGAGGGCGACAAGGGCGACGATGACGGTGGCGTCGATGGCGACGGCGGCCCGGCGGTGCACGCCGGCAAGATTCGCACACGGCGGGTGCTCCGTAGGGTTCGCGAAAATCGACAGCCGCCTGGTTGACGCCGTCGTTACGCTTCCGGCATGAGCAAACTCACCTGCTCGTTCTGCGGGAAGTCCCAGGACCAGGTCGACAAGGTGATCGCCGGGCCCGGCGTCTACATCTGCAACCACTGCGTCGACCTCTGTGCCCAGATCCTGATCGACGAAGGGGTCGGCCCACCGAGGCAGTAACGGCGGCGTCGGTATGCTGACCGGGTGCCGGATGCGCTGATGGTGAAGTGCAAGGGCTGCTACACGCCTTTCCCGGTGCCCGACCAGATGGACGAGCGCAGCTTCGCGGCGGCGCCGGTCCCGACGGCGATGGTGCAGTGCCCGCACTGCCGTATCCGGCGGCCATACGACAAGGGCGACTACTTCTTCGGCTCCGCCGAGGACGAGCTTCCTCCGCCCTGGCAGTAGCCGGGAGCCCGGGTAGCCTGGGTTCCAGGAGGACGCATTGCCCGATACCCCGACGGCGGAACGGCGAGATCCGAGGGTGCTCGTCGCGGCGGTGTCGGCGACCGTGCTGTTGGTGGCCGGGGTCGTGGCCGCCGTCCGTCTCTCCACCGATCGCCATGGTGACGGTGGCGGTGACCAACGAGTCGTCGCCGGCGATGGGGCGAAGGTCGCCGAGGTCCCCGCGCTCTCGGCGCCCGTGGGCCCCGTCTCCGGCCCGGCCACCGACCCCTGCGGATCGACGCCGATGATGACGCTGTACAGCCTCTCGGTCGACGGGGGCCGTCCCACTGGGGTTGCGGCCGGGGAAAACGGCTCGGTCTGGTTCACCGACCCGGGGTCGTCGTCGATCGGTCACCTCGAAGCGAACGGGAGGCTGACCCGCTTCGCACTCGCACCCGCCAACCGGCCCGGCGCGATCGTGCGAGCGCAGAACGGCGACCTGTGGTTCACCGACCCCGGCAGCCTGTTCATCGGTCCGCCAGGCTCGAGCTCCGGCCCACCCACGGCCGCCATCGGCCGCATCACTCCGGCCGGCGTCATCAGCTCGTTCCCGTTGCCGACCCAGACGCCCAACCCCCGCTTCGGCGCGTCCGAGATGGGCAGCTACCCGCACGGGATCACGGCCGGGCCCGACGGGGCGATGTGGTTCACCGAGTCGGCGGCGGACCAGATCGGGCGGATCACCCCGGACGGCACGATCACCGAGTTCGCGCTGCCGAGCCGCTCGAGCATGCACGCCAACCCGACCGGGATCGTCACGGGGCCGGACGGGGCCATCTGGTTCACGCAGCCGCTCCGCGACGGCCTCGGGCGCTTCGACCCCGTCACGCAGAGCTTCGTCGAGCTCTCGTTCCCGCCGCCGCGCCACAACCTGGTGCGCGGCAACTCGCTCACGTCGGGTCCGGGGGAGCTCATGTGGTTCGAGGACCCGGCGAGCAACTCGGTCGGGCGGATGACGCCGGCGGGCCGGGTGAACTCCGTCGCGTTCCCCTCCGGCGCCGACCCACTCCCGGTGTCGCTGGCGCCGGGCCCGGACGGCAACGTCTGGTTCGTCGACCAGCGCAACACCCGGATCATGCGGCTTGCCGCGAGCGGGGCGGTCACGACGTTCCCACCGGTCGAGGGCCTGTACGGGGTGAGCTCGACGCAGTTGGCCGTGGGCACCGACCAGGCCATCTGGTTCGCCGTCCCCGAAGCCAACCGGCTCGGGCGGATCGCCTGCAGCGGCCCGTAACCTGAGTCGTCATGGCGACGACCAAGGAAGATCAGGTGGTGGTGGCGGTTCCCTTCGACCAGGCCTACCAGCGCGTGGTGACGCTCCTCCAGGGCATGAAGTGGACGATCACGACGGCCGACCCGCAGGCGGGCGTCGTCACGGCGACGACCGGCGTGTCGTTGGCCAGCTGGGGCGAGACCGTGACCGTGCGGCTCGCGCCCGCTGAAGGCGGCGGCACGACTGCCTACATCACGAGTGCCGCCCGGCTCAAGACCAACATCACCGCCGGTGGCCGCAACCGCAAGAACGTCGAGGCCGTGGCCTCCCAGCTACGGATCTAGGGACTATCAACCAGACAGTCGCGACTATCCCGCCGGCCTGGTCGGCATCAGCTGGATGTCCACCGGCGGCTTCCAATCCGGCGGCAGGCCCTGGGCGACGGCGTTGCGGGCTTCGACCTCGCGCTGCATGGCGGTGGTCTGCTCTGGCGTCGGCGAGACGTTGTCGCACGCCGGGTCCTGGGCGGGGAGCTGGGCCTTGAACTCCTCCTGGGACGACGTCGTCATCACGATGATCGCCTTGCCGTTGGGGCTCCCTGGGCTGTCGACCTCGATCGGCGTCTCATGGGTCTTGACGAACATCCACTGGCAGTTGCGCCAGAACGCCATCCAGCGATCGTTCCCGGCTGTGACGGAGCGCCCCTTACCCGCCTTGATGGCGTCGAGGTCTCTCTGGTCCCTGGCGTGCTGGGCTTCCACGGCCTTCTGCGCGAGTGAGTCCCGCGCCCCGACGTTGGCGGCCACGCCAACCACGGCCATCGCCAAGAAGGGTGCTGTGAAGAGCAGCTTCGGAACGATCCTCTTCATGGTGTGTCCTCCTTCGGACGGGGTCGAGTCAGGGGCAGTGGCAATGCTTGGTGGCTGGGTTGAAGCTGCGACCGACCCAGCCGCCGTTGCCGTACCGGTCCGCGTAGTGCCACGTGTCGATCGACAGCCAGACGTTGACGCCGGTGCCGTAGTTGCAGCCGGTGTCCCAGATGTCCCAAGAGTGCCCGTGGAAGAGGCGGTAGTCCCGCACGGTGTTGACGTTCCAGCCGAGGTAGCCGCAGGCTTCCCCGGGCGTCCCCCACTGCCTCGTCTTGTAGTAGGCGATGAAGTCGGCGATCCGATTTGCTTCGAGGTAGGTGTGCGCGTAGGGCGAACATTCTGTCGTGGGGTACGTGCCGACGCGGTGGTGGGCGTGGTCCTGGAGGACACCGGCGTTGACGCAGATGGGTTGGCCGTAGAACGCCCACTGGTCGAGCCGCGCTTCCGAATAGTGGGCGTGGGCCGGGACCGTGGCCATGGCGAAGACGGTCAGTGTGAGGACCGCCGCCCGCAGGCACCTCTGTCTCATCCATGCTCCCCGTGTGCTCGATTCGGGACACCCGAGTGGGTGCGGTCGTTGCCGCCGGCGGCGT
>JBOGIC010000715.1:0-2230 GCA_050744985.1 Acidimicrobiales bacterium | reverse complement strand
CCCGGTGACCGTGAGCCGCATCGACGCCACCAGCGTGCCCGGCGACGTGGCCCGCGCCGTCGTCGCCGCCCTGGCGGACGGGGAGCGGGCCCGATGATCCGCGCCCTCCTGGCTTCCGCCGCCCTCGTCCTGGCCGGCTGCTCTCACCCCCAGGCGGCACGCCCGCCGGTGCTGGCGCCCACGGGAGCCGAGGCGGCGGTCGCCGCCACCGTTCCCGGAGGACCCGAGCGACTCCCCACGTTCCAGCGCCGGGAGGACGGCACGGCCACGCTCGTGATCCCGGCCGACGTGTTGTTCGCCACGGACTCGGCCGAGCTCGGCCCCGCCGCGGCGACCGTCCTGCAACAGATCGTCGCCGAGGCGCGCCCGCCCGCCACCGTGCTCGTCGAGGGGTTCGCCGACGGCGACGGCGAGGCCGCCTACAACCAGGCCCTGTCCGAGCGGCGGGCCGCGTCCGTCGCCGCCTGGCTGACCGCCAACGGCGTCCAACCGTCCGCCGTCACCACCCGCGGCTGGGGCGAGACCCGCCCCGCCGTGCCGGAGGTCGACGACGGCGGCGTTCAGGCCACGCAGGCCGAGGCCGCGAAGGCCCAGAACCGCCGCGTCGTCGTGACCGTCACAGCCACACAAACAACAAGGAGAAGCTCATGACTGCTGTCCTCATCACCCTGGTCGCCGTGGCGGCCCTGGCCCTGATCGTCGTGCTGAAGTCGATCCACCGCATCGGCCCCGCCGAGGTCGGCTTGGTCACGAAGCGCATCGCCGTCCGCAAGCTCCACGACGAAGACCCGATCGCCTTCGCCGGCGAGGCCGGCTATCAAGCCGAGCTGCTCATGCCCGGCCTGCGGTTCAAGCTGTGGCCCGTCCACGGCGTGAGCCGCTACCCGTGGGTGCAGGTGCCGGCGGGCGAGATCGGCGTCGTCATCGCCCAGGTCGGCGGATCCCTCCCGATCGGCGCCAAGAGTGCCACGTACACCCGCGAGTTCGGCAACTTCGCCGATCTCCGCGCCTTCGTCGACGGTGGCGGCCAGAAGGGCGTGCAGCGTCCGGTGCTGCCCCCGGGCAGCCTGCTGCCGATCCACCCCGTGGCCTTCGTGGTCATCACGTCCCGCGAGGTGTACGGCCTCCCGGTCTCGCCGGAGCTGGCCGCCCTCGCCCGCGGCGGCACGCTCGTCCCGGAGTCGTTCGGGCTCGAACCGTCGCACCTGCGGATCGTCGTCATCGCTCCTCGCGGGGACACCGACGTGGTCGGCATCGTCACCGCCCTCGAGGGCCTGCCCCTCGACAAGGGCGACATCGCCTCGCGCCTCGGTGGCTTCGACGACGTGGCCGCCCTCGAGGCCGACCCCGGTACGACCGATGCCGAGCTGATCGACGCCCTGCTCGGCTCGAAGAACGACCTGCACAACAACTACCAGGACTTCCAGGGGTTCCTCGACACCGGCGGGCGGATCGGCCTGCAACACGACCCGCTGCTGTACGGCGCCTACCTCCTCAACCCGTTCCTGGTCCGGGTGGACCTGGTGCCCATGCTCGTCGTCAACCAGGGCGAGGTCGCCGTCATCAAGGGGTTCGTCGGGCTCCCGACCCTCGACACGTCCGGCGCCGAGTTCAAGTTCGGGTCGATCGTACGCCCCGGCCACCGCGGCATCTGGAAGGAGCCGCTGCGCACGGGCAAGTACGCCATCAATCCCCGGGTGTACGCGGCCGAGATCGTGCCGACGTTCATCCTCACCCTCAACTGGGCCAATGCCGAGAGCCAGGCCCACGACCTCGACGCCCGCCTCGAGCCCATCGTGGGCAAGAGCCGGGAGGGGTTCGTGTTCACGATCGACCTGCAGGTGCAGATCCACGTGTCGGACACCAAGGCGCCCAAGGTGATCTCGATGGTCGGCACGATGTTCAACCTCGTGAACGAGGTGCTGCAGTCGGCAGTCGGCAACCACTTCCGCAACACGCTGCAGCACCTCGAGGCCATCAAGTTCATCGAGACCCGCCGGGAGGTGCAGCGGGCGGCGTTCGAGGCGGTGGCCGCGTACCTCGCCGTCTACGACGTGGAGACGCGCGGCGTCTACATCCAGGACGTGGTCTTCCCCGAGGAACTGGTCGAGGTGCTGACCCGGCGGGAGATCGCCAACCAGGAGCGCACCACCTACGTCGAGCAGCAGAAGGCCGAGACCGCCCGCATCCAGGTCGAGAAGGCCCGGGGGACGGCGGAGATGCAGGCCGA
>JBOGIC010000714.1:0-2871 GCA_050744985.1 Acidimicrobiales bacterium | reverse complement strand
GAGAAATTGAGCCCATGAGCGAGACCATCCGCGTCGGGCTGCTCGGCTGCGGCAACGTGGGCAGCGCCCTCGTGCAACTGATCACCGACCACGGCCAGGAGATCACGGCGCGCACCGGGATGCGGCTCGAGGTCGCCCGCGTGGCCGTGCACAACACGGCCAAGCCGCGGGCCGTCGAGCTCGACCGCGACGTGCTGACCAACGACGCCGAGTCGGTGGTGACCGACCCCTCCATCGACGTGGTCGTCGAGGTGATGGGAGGCGTCGAGCCGGCCCGGCGGCTAATCCTCACGGCGCTCGACACCAAGAAGCCGGTCGTGACGGCCAACAAGGAGTTGCTGGCCAACGCCGGGCCCGAGCTGTTCGCCGCGGCCATGCGTTCGGGGGTCGACCTGCTGTTCGAGGCGGCGGTGGCGGGCGGGATCCCGCTGATCCGGCCGCTGCGCGAGTCGCTCGCCGGCGACCGCCTGCGCCGCATCATGGGCATCGTCAACGGCACGACCAACTTCATGCTGACGCGGATGTCCGAGCAGGGCCAGACCTACGGCGAAGCGCTGGCCGAGGCCCAGACGCTGGGCTACGCCGAGCGTGACCCCACCGCCGACGTCGAGGGCTACGACGCAGCGGCCAAGGCCGCCATCCTGGCGACGGTCGCCTTCGGGGCCCAGGTGGCGGCGGGCGATGTCTACCGGGAGGGCATCTCCGGCATCACCGCCGGCGACATCGCGATGGCACGTCACCTCGGCTACGCGGTCAAGCTGCTGGCGATCATCGAATCCGACAACGGCGAGATTGCCGTCCGGGTGCACCCGGCGATGGTGCCGCTCGACCATCCGCTGGCGGCGGTGCGCGAGTCGTTCAACGCCGTGTTCGTGGAGGGTGAGGCCGTCGGCGACCTGATGTTCTACGGGCGAGGGGCCGGGGGGGGACCGACGGCATCGGCCGTGATCGGCGACCTCATCGACGCCGCCGCCAACCTGCGCCAGGGCCGCGCCCCGTCGCTCACTGCGCCGGCGCCGGCCCGCATGCGGCCCATCGAAGACCTGCGCTCGGCGTTCTACGTCACCATCGACGTGGTCGACCGGCCCGGCGTGCTCGAGAAGGTCGCCGGCGTCACCGCCCGCCACGGCGTGTCGATCTGGAAGATGGAACAGCTCGGGCTGGGCGACGAGGCGCGCCTCGTGCTAGTCACGCACACCGCCACCGAGCGGGACATGCAGGCCACGCTGCACGACCTGCGCCACCTCGACGTCGTCGACCGGGTGGGCACGCTGCTCCGGGTCGTCGGCGCCACCTGACGGCCGTCATGATCGGCTGGCGCGGCGTCATCGAGGAGTACCGGCGGTTCCTGCCCGTCGACGACTCCACACCGGTCGTCACCCTGCAGGAGGGCAATACGCCGTTGCTGCACGCGCCACGGCTGTCGGAGCGCGTCGGCGCCGAGGTCTACCTGAAGTACGAGGGCCTCAACCCCACCGGGTCGTTCAAGGACCGCGGTATGACCGTCGCCATCTCCAAGGCGGTGGAGGAGGGGGCCAAGGCGGTGGTGTGCGCGTCGACGGGAAACACGTCGGCCTCCGCCGCGGCCTACGCCACCCGGGCCGGCCTGAAGTGCGCGGTGCTCATCCCGGAGGGCTACATCGCCCTGGGCAAGCTCGCCCAGGCCCTGATCCACGGCGCCACGGTCCTGCAGATCCGGGGCAACTTCGACGAGGCCTTTACGCTCGTGCGCCAACTGGCGGAGAAGGAGCCGGTGACGGTGGTCAACTCCGTGAACCCGTTCCGGATCGAGGGCCAGAAGTCGGCGGCGTTCGAGATCGTCGACGTGCTGGGCGACGGGCCCGACATGCACTGCATCCCCGTGGGCAACGCCGGCAACATCACGGCCTACTGGAAGGGCTACGTCGAGTACCGCGAGTCGGGCCTGCTCGAGCGGCTGCCCAGGATGCACGGGTTCCAGGCGGCGGGCGCAGCCCCCATCATCGTGGGCCATCCGATCGAGAGGCCCGACACGGTCGCGACGGCCATCCGCATCGGCAACCCGGCGTCGTGGCACGGCGCCGTCCACGCAGCGGACGAGTCGGGAGGCGGGTTCGCGGCCGTCACCGACGCCGAGATCCTGGAGGCGTACCGCTTCCTGGCCGGCGTGGAGGCCGTGTTCTGCGAACCCGCCTCGGCCGCGTCGGTCGCCGGGCTGATCAAGGTCGGCCCACCGTTCCCGGGAGCGCGGGTCGTCTGCACCCTCACCGGCCACGGCCTCAAGGACCCCGACCGCGCCATCGCCGAGATCGCCGTCCCCTCCCCGGTCGACGCCGACTACGGGGCCGTGCGCGCCGAGCTCGGCTTTTGATCCGCGCCATTGGGGCTCACAGACCCCTCTTTCGCGGAGTAAACGGAGGGTGTGAAGGTGTGACGGTGTGAGCGCATGCACTACGTGATCTGCGTGCCGGACGGGGCGGCGGACGAGCCGATCGCGGCGCTCGGAGGGCAGACGCCGCTCGAGGCCGCGGCCATGCCCCACCTCGCGGCGCTGGCCGCGCGGGGCCACGTCGGGCGGGCCGCCACTATCCCGCCCGGGTTCCCGGCGGGCTCGGACGTGGGCAACCTGTCGATCCTGGGCTACGACCCCGCCCGCTACCACACCGGCCGGGCGCCCATCGAGGCGGCGGCCATGGGCCTGCGCTTGGAGCCCGACCAGGTCGCGTACCGCTGCAACCTGGCGACGGTGACCGACGACGGCACCATGGCCGACTTCGCCGGCGGCCATCCGACGTCGGAGGCGGCGGCCGAGGTCATCGCCGCCCTGCAAGGCGAACTGGGCGGCGACGGGATCTCCTTCCACGCCGGCGTCCAGTACCGCCACATCATGGT
>JBOGIC010000713.1:0-3603 GCA_050744985.1 Acidimicrobiales bacterium | reverse complement strand
TGCTCGGCGGCAAGGTCGGCGACGGGTTGCGGGGAGCCAAGGCCGATGTGGCCGTCTTCTGCGATCCCCCCTCAGCCCAGTCGGTCGACCTCGGCCGGCCGTCACGCCTGCTTGTCCCCTACGGCGGCCGGTTCCACGAGGCGGTCGGCCTCGACGTGGCCCTCCGGTTCGCCCGCGCGTCCGGCGCCGAGGTGACGGTGCTGGCACCGGCCGACCGCGACGAGGACGCCCAGCGGCAGGCGCCCGAGATTCCCGAGGACAGCGGCGTGCGTCTCGAATGGGTCCGCGTCGACGGCGACATGACCGAGGCGATCCTCCAGCGCGTCGCCGAGTTCGACCTCCTCATCCTGGGCGTGAGCGACCGGTGGATGACCCAGCAGGATGTGCTGGCGACCGTCGGCGAAGAGGTCATGGAGCACGCCCGGAAGCCCTACATCGTCGTTCGCCGCCACGGCGGGGCCCGCGGCCGCATCCACCGCCTGCGGGGCCAGATCAAGATGGCGCCCAAGCAGATCGCCGAGGCGTTCAAGAGCGACGACACCCAGGACGTCACGGCCGTGCGGGCCAAGGAAGAGACCAAGGAACGCCTCGACCGTGACGGCGAGGCGGACGGCGCCGCCGAGAAGGTCCACGCCGAGACCCGGCGAGGCTGAGCCGCCTCCTTCCGTTACCCGGAGCTCTCCTCGTTCGTCTCCTTGGGTTCGCGCTCACGCCGGCGCAGGATCCACGTCGCCGCGGCCAGGACGATGATGACGCCGGCCAGCACGCCGACTTTCATGACGGTCTCACCGGCATCGTCGTCGTGGAGCTTGAAGGTGGACAGCGCCACCAGCTCCTTGATGGCGGCGAGGATGCCGACCAGCAGGAACGGCTCGGCGATGAGCTCGTGCTCGACCACCGCGACCCGCACGGCGGTCAACAGCTCGACGAGGATGAACACGATCAGCAGGGCCTCGAACGACGTCTCGATGGCGTTGATGACGCCATCGTGGGCCCCGCTGACCAGGTCGTAGATCGCCTTGCCCAGCACGACGAACGCGGCGATACCGAGTACGAAGGCGGTGACGCCGTAGACCGCGTCCTCGGTCCAGATCAGGAGCCGGTTCGCCCGATGGGCGAAGTGCTCCTGGGGCTCGCTGAGCCGACGCTGCTTCTCCTCTGTCACCAAGCCTCTCTTACCCGGGTGCCTGCAAGAAGACCGGATTGCCGATGGTCGTGCGGCCGCGGCCGTCGAGGGTCTCGAGGCGGTACCACGTGCCTAGCGGGCCTTCGCCCTCGACCCGGCCGATCGGGGCCTCGTAGTCAAACACGTCGTCGGTGACGGGTACCACCGGAAGGTCCTTCCCGTTGCGGACGACCCGCAGCGACTGTCCCCGGCCGCCGGTGACGGTCAGCCGCAGGTCGGCGGTGGCGCCGTCGCCGTCGAGCTGCAGCACCGAGCCGAAGGTGCCCGTGTCCTGCCCGGGTGCGGTCACGGTCATCTCGAGCGCCGGGCTCTTGGCCACGCCGCGGGTGCGGACGTAGGCGCGGCCGGCCCGGATGGCTTCGATGAGCGCCGGCCGTGACAGCTCCCGGGCGTAGACGGCGGTGGCGCACGTGCCGAACTTGTCGCCGTGCTTGTCGTCGGAGCCGCTCACGGCCGTGATCTTGTGGCCCTGGTTGAGCAGGGACTCCCACAGGTCGATGGCCGAACGCGAGAAGGGGTTGGCCACGGCCACGCCCAGGTCGGGCATGTCGTACTCGCCGGGCCGCACCATCGCCTCTCCGGTCAGGACCTCGATGGTGTCCACCGCGTCCCAGTCGATCTCGTCGCCCAGCTCGAAGGCGCAGCCGCGGCAGAAGTTCTGGAACAGCGGCCCCGGGAACGTCGTGGGGTGGTTCACCTGGAAGAGGGCACCATGACCGCGCACCTCGCGCTGGATGTCGGCGATGTTGACGTCCTCGAAGCCGTGGCGGAACTCGATGAACCCGTCGGTCTCCCCGATCGACTGGACGTGCCCGAAGTACGTCACGATCTCGCGCCCCGGCCAGATGACGAGGTCGGGGTTCTCGCGCTGGACCACGCCGTACTCGTTCCAGTGGTGCCCGACGACGTACTCGGTGACAGGGAGGAAATCGAGGTGGGCGTCCCGTGCGAACTTCACGAACTCGAACTTGTCGGGCCCCTTCGGGTTCGAGTGCCAGGAGTGCATGTGGAAGTCGCCGTGGTACCACCCGGGCTCGGTGCGGGCCACGTGGGTCGGGTCGACGCGGTCGGCGGTGGGCGGCGCCGTCGACGGCCCCCGTACGGCGCGGATGGTGACCTTCCACTCGGCCCCCGTGGGCCCGACCGCCGCAACGCCGAGGTCGACGTACCACGTGCCCGGGTTGATCGGGCCGGGCCGGTACGCCCGTTGGGCCGTGTCGCCCTGAATCCAGATCTCCTTGTGCCGGCTCCCCGACCAGCCGCGGAATCCCTGGGGGTCGCGATAGCCGTGCTCGTCCCAGAGGCCGAGGTCGAAGATCGTCTGGGTGAGCTTGTTCTCGGGGGGCGCGGGCGGGAGGGCCTTCCAGCCGTATTCGACCTCGAGCCGGGCCGTCCCGGGGCGCACGTCGAAGGGCAACATCAGGTACGTGCGTTCGTCGCCCGGAAAAGCAGTGCCCTTGATCACCACGTCCTTGCCGCCGGGCTCGCAGACCGGCGGTGCACCTCCGGCGCCCCGCCGGCGCAGGTGGGTCAGCGTGGCGTCGGCCCATTCTCCGATCGACGAGAGGACCGACAGCACCCACCGCACGGCGCCGGGGACGTGCCGCTCCTGGTAGGCCTTCGCCGGCGCTTTGGCCCGCGCCCGGTCGGCGGCGTGGTGGATGGCCCTGGCGACGCGGGAGGGGCGCTCGCGCGCTGGGAGGCCCACACCGCGAAGGTTACTGCCGGGCGTTCGTCGGCCAGGGCGAGGTGCCGTGGGTGTTTGCGAGGCGGCTCAGTGCGTCGTCGGCCACGTCGTCGGTGCTCATGAGGTCGTAGCGCGACGCCTCCATGCGGCTGACCGACGAGAAGTCGTGCCGGCCGGCGGTGCGGGCGTGGGCGAGCACGCCCAGCACGGCCCCGGCCACCGCTCCCCCGATAAGCCAGTACGTTGCGACCGCCAGGGCGGCCGAGCCGCGCACGAACAGCAGCGACAGCAACGCCAGCACGAAGCCGGCCGCCGCTCCGCTCGCGGCGCCGAGCACCGCCGCGGTGGCCGCATCCATGCGACCCGTCACCTGCTCGACGAGCCGTAGGTCGGTGCCGACGATGGCGAGGTTCTCCACCGCAAAGCCGTCGCGCGCCAGTCGCTCGACCGCCGCCTCGGCCGCCTCGTAGGTCGGGTACGAGGCCACCACCCGCCGCGGGGGTTGCGCCGCCGGCTGCATGGGCTCCAACTGCATCTCTCCGCCTCCAATCGCCTGGTTACGGGAACAGAACTACCCATTCCGGCGCCCGGTTACGACACAGGGTGGCCGGGAAGACATTCGCCTGACACGCGAACCGGAGGTCGTGACATGCCCGCGAAGGACGAGCTTCCGTCCACGCTCCAGCGGAGCCCGGACAAGGCGCAACGCACGTGGAGCAAGGCCCACGAC
>JBOGIC010000712.1:0-2680 GCA_050744985.1 Acidimicrobiales bacterium | reverse complement strand
AGCCGCCGGCGCGTATCGTGTTGATGTCCGACGGCGAGACGACCGTCGGGCGGGCCAACGAAATGGCCGGGCAGGCGGCGGCCGAGGCCAAGGTGCCGATCTACACGATCGCTTTCGGTACCGACGGCGGCACGGTCGCCGTCGAGGGTCGCCTCGTGCCCGTGCCCGTCAACCGTGAGGCGCTCCGCCAGCTGTCGGAGACGACCGGCGGCAAGGCCTTCGACGCCACGACCGGCAAGGAGCTCCGGCAGGTCTACGCCGGCATCGGCAGCTCGATCGGCTTCCGCAAGGTGCCCAAGGAGGTCACCGCCTGGTTCGTCGGCGTGGGCCTGCTGTTCGCCCTCGCCGCCGCCGGCGGGTCGATGCTCTGGTCATCCCGCATGCTCTGACGCGACCATGCGCGGTCTCGTGCGCCGACCCGTTTAGGCTGCCCCGAGGCCTGCCATGCGACGCGTTACCGCCACCTTGCTTCTGCTCGCCATTCTGCTGGTGTTCGGCGTCGCCGCGGCGACTGTGATCATCCGGCGAGGCGACGAGACGGCCGCCCCGGGCACGTCCACCTCCACGACGGTGCCGTCGACGACGAGCACCCTGACCACTATTCCGGGCGCCACGACCGTGCCGCAGGCGACGACCACGTCCACGTCCACGCCGGCGACCACGTCGCCCGCCACGACATCAGCCGCGACAACGGTGCCTCCCACCACGGTGCCTCCCACGACGGTGTCTCCCACGACGGTGTCTCCCTCGACGGCGCCCGCGACAACGGCGCCCGCAACGACGGCACCGGGCGCAACCACCTCCTCGACCACGCCTTCCGTCGCGGAGATGCCGAACACCGGCGGGGAGAGCGCGCTGGCCCCGGGATTGGCCCTCATCGGCCTCGGGGCCCTGGGCCTGGGCGTCGCCCGCAAACGCACCCGCTAGCGCGCTGGAATACTGACGGGCGTGACCACCACGCTCAAGCTCACCGAATGGACCTCCTGCGGGGGGTGCGCCGCCAAGTGGGGCGGGTCGCCGCTCGCCAGCCTCGTGCGGTCGCTGGCCGCATCCGGCGCCGACCCCGCGTTGCTGGTCGGGCTCGCCCCGTTCGACGACGCCGCCGTCTACCGGCTCTCCGACGAGGCCGCCCTGGTGTCGACGACGGACTTCTTCCCGCCCCTCGTCGACGACCCCGCCGACTTCGGCGCCATTGCGGCGGCCAACGCGTGCAGCGACGTGTTCGCCATGGGCGGGCGGGTCGTCCTCGCCCTCAACGTGGCCGCCTTCCCGGAGGAGCTCCCGACCGACGCGGTCGCCGCCATCCTGGCCGCGGCGTCCGACGTCGTCCGCGAGGCCGGGGGCGTGATCGCCGGCGGCCACACGATCCGCTCCGAGGAGCCGATCTTCGGCCTGGCCGTGCAGGGCATCGTGCACCCCGACCGCATCTGGACCAAGGCCGGCGCCCGCGCCGGTGACGTGCTGGTGCTCTCGAAGCCGCTGGGCACCGGCATCCTGCTCGCCGGCGGCGAGCCCGACGACAAGGCCATGGCCATCACCAACATGCGCCGCCTCAACCGCGGCGCGGCCGAGGCGTTGTCGGCACTCGACACGCCGCCCCACGCCGTCACCGACGTGACCGGCTACGGGCTGCTCGGCCACGCATGGGAGATGGCCGACCGCTCCGGCGCCCGCCTGCTCATCGACCCGGCTTCGCTGCCGCTCTACCCCGGGGCCGAGGCCACCGCCGAGAAGGGCGTCCGCACCGGCGGCGACGCCCGCAACCGGACGTATCTCGAGGGCCGCGTCAGCGTGGGCCACCTCTCGGCCGGCGTCGAGGCGCTCTGCTACGACCCCCAGACCTCGGGCGGCCTGCTCGCGGCCGTCTCGCCGGCCTCGGCCGAACGCCTCGCCTGGGTCGGCTTCGAGTCGATCGGCCGGGTCGACGACGGCCCGACCGGTGTGCACCTCGGCTGACCCTCGCGGCGGTATGGTCGGAGCCCATGGCCCTTGCCATCCGCCCCGTCCGGCCGCCGGTAGTCCGTCGCCAGGTTGTCCCCAGCTTGTCCACCGAGCGGGCCCTGTGGGACGCCGGCTGCGACGTGGTCGTGGGTGTCGACGAGGTGGGCCGCGGGTCCTGGGCGGGGCCGATCTCGGTCGGCGCGGCCGTGCTGCCGCGGGATCGACGTGTGCGCAAGGTCCGCGACTCCAAGATGCTCACCGAGCCCGAGCGCGAGCACATCTTCCCCCGCCTCGCCGAGTGGTGCGCGACCTGGGCCGTGGGCCACGCGAGCCAGGAGGAGTGCGACGAGCTCGGCATGTCGGCGGCCCAGAAGCTGGCGGCCCGCCGCGCCATCGCAGGCCTGGGGGTCGTGCCCGACGCCGTCCTCGTGGACGGCAACTTGGACTTCGTCGGCGGCGCGCGCGTCAAGCGCATCGTGAAGGGCGACGCCTCATGCCTGTCGATCGCCACCGCCTCGGTGCTGGCGAAGGTCACGCGCGACCGCCTCATGCGCGCCGAGGCCGAGCACTTCCCCGCATACGACTTCGATCGCAACAAGGGCTACCCATGCCCTCGCCACAAAGCGGCCCTGCAGGCATGGGGGCCGACGTCGATCCACCGCCGGTCGTGGGTATTCATGGATCATCTTCCGTGGGGCGGTGTCCGCCGCTTCACTCGCGACACCGATCAGCTCACCTT
>JBOGIC010000711.1:0-3380 GCA_050744985.1 Acidimicrobiales bacterium | reverse complement strand
GGCCCGCGTGTTGGCCGTGTTGGCGTGCTGCCCGCCCGGGCCGCCGGACGCGCTGAACCGCCACTCGAGCTCGTCGAGGGGGATCCGGCAATTTCGCGTGACGCGCAGGTCCGCGCCGTCTTCCACGCTGGCAGGGTAGAACGATGACCCCGCGACGCTGGTGGGCCGTGCTGATCGTGGCGGCGGCCCTTCCGACCCTGGCCGGTCTCACGCCTGCATTGGCGCAGACGACCGGCGGCCAGCAATCCCAAGCCACCACGGCGCCGAGCGAGCTCGTGCCCGGCGACGCGCCGCCGTTCGTCCCGCCGCGGCCCTCCCCGTCGACCACGACCGACGCACTGGCCGCCGCCGCCGGTTTCCAGATCACCTACGACGCGGCGTTCCCGTCGGCCGGACAGGCAGCCGTCCAGCGGGCCGTCGACATCTGGTCGAACCTGCTTGCCTCGAGCGTGCCGATCCACCTGCAGGTCAACTACACGTCGCAGGCCCCGAACGCCCTCGGCTTCGCGACCTTCCCTACCCGGGCCAACTTCCCCAGCGCCCCGGTCGCGAACACGTGGTACCCGGGCGCCCTCGCCGAGGCGCTGGCCGGTGGGGAGGTCGTGAGCGGCACCGAGATCACGGTCAACGTGGCCATCCGCAGCAACTGGTACTTCGGCACGGACGGCAACCCCCCTTCGGGCAGCGCCGACCTCGTCTCGGTGATGCTGCACGAGATCCTCCACGGCCTGGGCTTCGCCAGCAGCTTCAACGTGAGCGGTGGGAACGGGAGCTGGGGATCCGGAGGACCGGGCTACCCCACCATCCTCGACCGCTTCGTCGAGGACGCCGGCGGGGCTCGCCTGCTCGACACGTCGACCTACCCCAACCCCTCCGTCGCCCTGGCCGACCCCCTGACCGGCGGGGCCGTGTTCTTCGACAGCCCGCGCACGAACCGCAACAACAACGACCGGCCCCAGCTCTATGCGCCGGCGACGTTCTCCCCGATCAGCAGCATCGTCCACTGGAACGAGAGCACCTACCCCGGCGGGACGGCCAACGCGCTGATCACCCCGACGCTCATCACCGGCGAGGCCGTGCACTCGCCGGGCCCCCTCGCCCTGTGCGCCCTGGAGGCCATGGGGTGGACGACGCCCCAGGACTGCACCCCGCCCGCCCTCACCTCGGTCACCGGCTTCGTGTGGTACACCGACGGCTCCGACGCCAAGTCCGGGCCGTCGGGCACGTCGATCAGCGCCTACGGCACCGGCCTGTTCCTCAGCACCAACTACCAGTTGGTGACCGGTGTCGACGGGGGCCCGCAGCATCCGTGCATGTGGGACGTGCAGCCCGTCAACCCGAACACCCGGCGGTCGTCGACCGGTGGTCTCATCGGCAACACCGTGGGCCCCGTCAACCGCACCCAGGGGAAGTGGCAGCTGTGCTTCCGCCAGGTCGTGAGCGGGAACCTCGCGAGCGTCGGCTTCCCGAAGACGTTCACGGTCCCGTGACCAGCGGCTCGGGCTGGTACGATTGGCGTCGCAGCGCTCCGGCGACTTTCGGGGCGCGCCCTTTGGTAAGACCGAACGAGCGGTTGGATGCCTGACAAGAACGCGACCATCACCACCTATCGCCTCCACGACTCCGACACGGGGTCGCCCGAGGTTCAGGTCGCGCTCCTCACCGAGCGCATCAACCATCTCACCGAGCACCTGAAGCTCCACAAGAAAGACCATCACGGTCGGCGGGGGCTGCTTATGCTCGTGGGGCGCCGTCGTCGCCTGCTCGACTATGTCAAGCGCAACGACGTTGAGCGCTACCGGGCGCTGATCGCCCGTCTCGGTCTCCGCCGCTAGGGCTGCACAGCAGGCTACGTAGCAGCAGACAATGAAACGGCGGTGCTGGCGCCAATTACCAGTCGCCGGCTCCTCGGTACCCACCGGGTGGCTGACCACTGGGAATCGGCTCCCGTCGCCGCCCTGACGCCGGACCGGCGGTAGCGCCGGCCGGCCAAAGGAGTGCCTTCATGGCGGAAGCCGTCACCGTGTCCGGTCCTGTTACCGGCACCCAGAAGAACCTGTCCTTTTCCGCGGGCAAATTGGCCCAACTCGCCAACGGGGCCGTCGTCGGCCAGCTCGGCAACACGGTCGTGCTCGTCACCGCCACCGCCAGCAAGTCCGCCCGCGAGGGCGCCGACTTCTTCCCGCTGACCGTCGACATCGAGGAGCGGATGTACGCCGCGGGCAAGATTCCCGGCTCGTTCTTCCGGCGTGAGGGCCGGGCCACCGACCAGGCCATCCTCACCTGCCGGCTCATCGACCGTCCGCTGCGCCCGTCGTTCCCCGAGGGGTTCCGCAACGAGGTGCACGTGGTCGGCACGATCCTGGGCGCCGACCAGGAGAACCCCCACGACGTGCTCGCCATCAACGCCGCCTCCGCGGCGCTGATGCTGTCGGGCATCCCCTTCGACGGTCCGATCGGCGCCGTGCGCCTTGCCTGGTCGACGCAGGGCACGTGGATTCCCCACGCCACCTACCAGGAGGGCGACGAGTCGGTCTTCGAGCTGGTCGTCGCCGGCCGCCAGCTGCCCGACGGCGACATCGCCATCATGATGGTCGAGGCCGGTGGCACCGAGGACGCCTGGCAGTACTACGAGGCCGGTGCCCCCAAGGTCTCCGAAGCCGTCGTGGCCGACGGCCTCGAGGCGGCCAAGCAGTACATTCGGGAGTCGATCGACCTCCAGAAGCAGCTCGTCGAGAAGATGGGCGGCCCCAAGCCGCCGATGGCGTTCGAGCGGGCCGCCGACTACGCCGACGACGTGTGGGCGCGGGTGCAGGCGGTGGGCACCACGCGGGTCGCCGAGGCCAGCTCGATCCTCTCCAAGGCCGAGCGCAACGACGCCACCGAGGCCGCCACGGCGTCGATCATCGAAGAGCTCGCCGGCGAGCTCGAGGGTCGGGACAAGGAGATCAAGGCGGCGGTCCGCTCGCTGCAGAAGAAGGTCGTGCGCCGCCGCATCGTCGAGGAAGGTCTGCGCATCGACGGGCGTACGCCGACCGACATCCGCGACCTGTCCGCCGAGGTGGGCGTCATCCCGACGGCCCACGGGTCGGCGCTGTTCCAGCGGGGTGAGACCCAGGTGCTGACCGTCACCACCCTCGGCATGCCGCGCATGGAGCAGATGCTCGACACGATCGGCATCGACGACTCCAAGCGCTATATGCACCACTACAACATGCCGCCGTTCGCCACCGGCGAGACGGGCTTCATGCGCGGCCCGAAGCGGCGTGAGATCGGCCACGGCCTGCTGGCCGAGCGGGCGCTGCTGCCCGTCGTGCCGTCCGACGAGGAGTTCCCCTACACGCTGCGGCTCGTGTCCGACTGCCTGTCGTCCAACGGCT
>JBOGIC010000710.1:0-3275 GCA_050744985.1 Acidimicrobiales bacterium | reverse complement strand
GTGCCCGCCGGTTGGCCGGGTGCGGGGCGCCACCGGCTGCACCTCGACGGCGACGGGCGCGTGTACCGCCACGACGAGGGCAACGTCGTGCATCACTTGAGCGGGCACTGCGACTTTGGGGGCGTCGAGCTGGCCACGAGCCGCCGCACCCGCCGGCGCGGCCGCGACCTCACCGTCGGGTGGGGCGACGTGGTCGCCGCCCATTTGCTGGGCGCGAAATCCGCTTAACCGCGCCGGTCAACCTGCCGATCCAAGAGGTGGGAACCCGACGACTATGCGGAGGGTGGCGCGATGCGACGCAAGCACACTGAGCGAGAGATTCCGGAATGGGGCCTCTACTGCTGCTCCGGGTGCGGAGCGCTGCTCGAGTTGGAGCGGGTGCTGAGCGCCTCGATCGAGCGCCACGACGGCCTCGCCACCGGGTACATCCTGTTCCGCCACTACTGCTCGTGCCTCCCCGAGGCGGCCCGGGTGAGCCGGCGCTGGGGTTCGCACCCGTCGTTCCTCGCCCTGTTCGGCTGCATGCCCGACCTGCCCTACCAGTCGACGTTCGAGTGGCGCCCCGTCGACGACGACGACCCGTCCGTCACCCGCTGGCGCTGGGAGCTGACCCAGCTCGCCGACGCCGACGAGTTCCTGCTGTTCGCCAACGAGGCCGCCCGCCGCCGAGCCGCCTAACGCACGCCGTTCTTGTAAGGCTCAGCCACCGGATCGGTGGCCGTGGCTTACAAGAACGTGATGGGTCCGAAACCCGCTGTTCACAGGGTGTGCGTAACGTGCCTCGCCGTGGAGACCTTCATCGTCCGGGTATGGCTCCCCGACCGCCCCGGAGCCCTGGGCGCCGTCGCGAGTCGCATCGGCGCAGTTCGCGGCGACGTCGTCGGTATCGACATCCTCGAGCGTGGAGCGGGCCGCGCCATCGACGAACTGGTCGTCCAGCTTCCCGATGCATCCCTCGTGGGGCTCCTCGTGGCCGAGATCGGCGAGGTCGACGGGGTCGACGTCGAGGACGTCCGGCCGATGCCGGAACCGCCCGACGCCCGCCTCGACGCCCTCGACAGCGCCGCCGTGCTGGCCGCGGCGCCGACCCGCGCCGTACTGATCCGGGAATTGGTGGCGTGTGCCCATCGGATCTTCGAGTCCGATTGGGCCGCCGCCGTCGAGATCGACGACCGGCTGCTGGTCGCGGCGGAAGGGTCTCCTCCTCCCCCAGCCTGGCTCGCTGCCTTTGTGGCCGGCAGCCGGTCGTCGGTCCTCGTGGCCGCGGGGGACTGTGGCCCCGACGACGCCGCCTGGTCGGTGCTGGCCGGCACCTCGCTGGCCGTGGTACTCGGCCGCCGGGGCCGCCCGTTCCGGGCCCGCGAGCGCCGCCAACTGTCTTCGCTCGCCCGCATCGCCGGCCTGCGCGCCGGGGACCTGCAGTCGCTGATCGTGCCGGCGGGGGGCTGACCCGGTCGGATCTCGGGCTCGGCCGCGGCCAGTAGCTTGTGAGCATGCGAGTTGGGCTCCTCACGGGCGGCGGTGACTGCCCGGGGCTCAACGCCGTCATCCGGGCCGTCGTGCGCAAGGGCGAGCGCCATTACGGCGACAGCCTGGTCGGGTTCCGGGACGGCTGGCGGGGGGTGCTCGAGCGCCAGACGATGCCGCTCGACGTGGAGCGCTGCCGGGGGATCCTGCCCCGGGGCGGCACCATCCTGGGCACGTCGCGCACCAACCTGTACAAGACCGACGGCGGGCCCGAGCGGGCGGTCGAGAATCTCCGAGCCGAGCTCATCGACGCCCTGATCGCCATCGGCGGCGAGGACACGCTGGGCGTGGCCGCCAAGCTGTCAGGCGAGGGCGTGGGCGTCGTCGGCGTGCCGAAGACGATCGACAACGACCTGTCCGCCACCGAGGTGACGTTCGGGTTCGACACCGCCGTGCAGATCGCCACCGACGCCATCGACCGGCTGCACACCACCGCCGAGTCCCACGACCGGGTCATGGTCGTCGAGGTCATGGGCCGCCACGCCGGGTGGATCGCCACCCACGCCGGCATCGCCGGGGGCGCGGCCGAGATCCTCGTGCCCGAGGAGCAGTTCGACATCGAGGAGGTGGCCGAGGGCCTCCGGCGCCGGCACGAGCGGGGCCGCTACGCGTCGCTCGTGGTCGTGGCCGAGGGGGCCACGCCCATCGAGGGCACGATGGTCACCCAGGAGGACGAGGGGCTCGACCAGTTCGGCCACGTGCGCCTCGGGGGCATCGGCACCAAGGTCGCCGAGGAGATTGAGAAGCGCACGGGCTTCGAGACGCGCGTGACGATCCTCGGGCACATCCAGCGCGGGGGCACGCCCACGGCCTTCGACCGGGTGCTGGCCACCCGCTTCGGCATCGCCGCCATCGACGCCGTCCACGAGGGCGCCTTCGGGGAGATGGTGGCGCTTCAGGCGGGCCAGATCGTGAGGGTGCCGCTCTCCGAGGCCGTCAAGGAGATCAAGACCGTCGACCCTGGCCTCTACCACGACGTGGCCAAGGTCTTCTCGGGCTGACGGCGGTGACGGCCGAGGAGGCATGGGCCGAGCAGCTGGCGGCGTGGGCGATCCCCGAGGAGATCCGCAGCCAGGCGAGCGACGACCCGTGGAAGCTGTCGCCCAACCTCCTCCCGCCCCCGGGCGCGGCCGGCCCCGACGCGGACGACTCGCCGTCGCGGCTTCGGGCCCTGGAAGCGCTGGGGGACGGCGGGACCGTCGTGGACGTCGGCGTCGGCGCCGGGGCGGCGAGCCTGCCGCTGGCCCCGCCCGCCACGCAGATCACCGGCGTCGACGAGAACCCGGAGATGCTCGACGCCTTCAAGGCCCACGCCGCCGAGCGGGGCGTGGCCGTCAAGACCTTCCCCGGCGCGTGGAACGACGTCGCCCGCGCCGTCCCGGTGGCCGACGTGGTCGTCTGCCACCACGTCTTCTACAACGTGCCCGACCTCCGCCCCTTCGCCCAGGCCCTCACGGCCCACGCCCGCCGCCGCGTCGTCGTGGAGCTGGGGGCGCGCCATCCGGTGGCGGGCTCCAACCCGCTGTGGAAGCACTTCTGGGACCTCGACCGCCCCGAGGGCCCCACCGCCGACGACGCCGTCGCCGTGCTGGAGGAGGCGGGTATCGAGCCGACCGTGGAACGGGCGGTGCGGCCGAGGGTGCGGCGCGCCGATCCCGAGGTGTGGGCCGCGTTCCTCGCCCGCCGGCTGTGCCTGCCCCCCGAGCGCCTCCCCGAAGTGAAGGAGGCGATGGCCCGCTGGCCCGAGC
>JBOGIC010000709.1:0-3093 GCA_050744985.1 Acidimicrobiales bacterium | reverse complement strand
CTCCTTGAGCACGCCCTCGATGCGCCGGCCGCCGAACGTCGCGACGAACCGGGTCACGCCCGCCCGGTCGGGCAGCGGGAAGATGTACGTGGCCTCGATGGCGTCGTCGAACGGGTTCCGGAACTCCTGGCGGACCCGCGTGGTGGCGAACAGGCCGGCGACATCGGCGTGCACGTCCATGGCGACGAGGGGCAGGTGCCCGCGCTCGGTCTTCAGCCCGCCCCAGGGAGGCAGCTCGGTCGGCAACGGCAGCACGTTGGTCATTGCGGCTCCTTCGGGGGCAGCAGGCCGCGGGCGGAGAGGTGCTCGACCACCTTCGCGCCGGCGGCCTGCACGGCGGCGTGGTCGTCGTCGGTCAGCGGCCGGCCGGCGTCGAACACCAGCGTCACGCCCGGCGCCAACCGGACCGCAGCTGGCACCGACCCCTCCCGTTCTTGTAAGGCCAGACCACCGTTTCGGTGGTCTGGCCTTACAAGAACATCGAGGGGGCCGGCGATGCGCTCGAGCTCGGCCGTCGACACGCCCAAGAGGCGGCGCTGCACCTCGGCGAGGGACGCGCCCTCGGCCTGCAGGCGCTTGATGGCCACGACCTGCAGCAGGTGGCGGCGCCCGTAGTAGGCGGTGCGGCCTCGCACCTCGACAGGCCGGTCGAGGAGGCCGAGGGTCGTGTAGTACCGGAGCATGCGCCGGTCGGGGACGGCGCTGACGCGCGCCGACGGCGGCACGGCGCCGCTCGCCACCACGGCGGCGGCCGCCTGCTCCGCCAACTCGTCGATCCGCAGGTGCTCACCCACATATGACAGTGTCACAAGTTAATGCGACAGTGTCAAGCCCAGACCCGCTTTGTTCCGCGCCATTGGGGCTGTGGGACCCCTCTTCCGCGGATCAAACGATGGGGCTACTCCTCCAGCTCGGTAGGGCGGACGTCGACGGTCTCCCGGCGGCCGCCCCGGAACAGGCCGAGGGCGACGGTCCGGTTGATGCGCTCGCCGGTCATCAGGCGCTGGAGGTCGCCGACGTTGGCGACGGGGATGCCGTCGACATCGAGCAGCAGGTCCTCCGGACGCAGGCCGGCGACCGCAGCCGGGCTCCCGCCGACGACTGTCAGCACCTCGATCCCGTGGGTGCGGCCCGTGGCGCGCTCGGCCTTGGGCGGCAGGGGACGCGACCCGCCGGCGATGCCCAGGTAGGCCCGGCGGACGCGGCCGTGCTGGATCAGCTCCGACACGATCGAGCGCGTAATGGCATTGATCGGCACGGCCAGGCCCAGGCCCTGCCCGACCCACGGACCGACCACGGCCGTGTTGATGCCCACCACCTCGCAGGCGCCGTTCGAGAGCGCACCGCCCGAGTTGCCGGGGTGCAGGGCGGCGTCGGTCTGGATGACGTTCTCGACGACGCGGGCGTGGTTGCCGGCGGCCGTCGCGATCGACCGGCCCAGAGCTGAGACGACGCCGGCGCTCACCGAGCCGGCGAAGCCGAGGGGGTTGCCGATGGCGACGACGAGCTGGCCGACGACGAGCCGGTCGGCGTCACCGAGCGTGGCCGGCTCCAATCCAGTGCCCGACACCCGCACCACGGCCAGGTCGGACAGCCGGTCGGTGCCGATGACGCGGAAGTCGGTCTCCCGGCCGTCGGCGAACGTCGCGCTGCCCTCGCTCGCCCGCTCGACGACGTGGGCGGACGTGAGGAGGTAGCCATCCGGGGTCAGGACGACGCCCGACCCCGAGCCCTGCGGCCGCCGGCCTCCGGTGACGCGGACCATGATCCGGAGGCTGGCGACCGAGGGGATCAGCCGGGACGCCACCGTCGTGACGACCCGCGAGTAGGCGTCGAGCGGGCTCTCGTCGACCGGCTCGGGCCGGGGCCGAGCGTCCACTTGCGACTCGCCCATCTCAGGCCGAGCCTTCCTCCCGCGTGGCGCCGAACGTGACGCTCACCGAGAGGTCGTCGGTGCCCCGCACGATGCCCAGCGCCAGCGAGTCGCCGTCGCCCAGGTTGCCGAGCACCTCGTGCAGGTCGTCGATGCGGGTGACGGGCCGGCCCGCGGCCTCGACGATGAGGTCGCCCTGGCGCACGCCGGCGTTGGCGGCGGGGCTGCCGTCCTCGACGACCCGCACCAGCACGCCGTCGCGGTCGGGGAGCCCGACCGATCGGCGGAGGTGGCGGGCGGCGCGGCCGGGCACGAGCCCGATGCCGAGGTGCTGCGCACGCGGCGACTCGCCCCGTGCGAGCGCGTCGACCCGGCTCTTGAGCTCGGCGTCGGCGGGAATGGCGGCGTAGAAGCCCTCACCCAGCCGGTTGGTGTTGATGCCCGTCAACCGGCCGTCGAGGTCGAGGACGGGCCCGCCCGACGAGCCCTTCACCAGCGGCGCGCTGTGCTCGATCGTGCCGCTCACCCGGCGGCCACGAGGCCCACGGAAGGCCCGGCCCACCGCCGAGACGAGGCCGAGCGTGACCCGCAGGCCCCGGCCTCCGGGGTTGGCCAGGGCGACGACAACCGAGCCGAGCTCGGGCGCCACCTCGTCGGGTGACCACGCCACCGGCGCGATCCCCTCGGTGTCGACCCGCACGACGGCGAGGTCGCCGTCCACGTCGACCCCGGCCAGATGGCCCGCGGCGGTGCGGCCGTCGGCGAAGGTCACGGCGACCTCATCGCCGTGGACGTTGTGGGCGTTGGTCAGCACGAGGCCCTCGCCGACGACCACGCCCGATCCCAATCCCCACCCGCCGCCGATGCCGACGACGGCCGGCCCGGCGTCGTGGGCCGCCCGGCGAACGGTCTCCTGCAACTCCTGTAGTGCAGCCATGTCTGCGTCCTGCCTCCTAGTAACTTGCAACTTGCAAGGCACTACACCACACCTCCGGACGGTGCGCAAGCGAGAATGTGACCGACATGACCGACCGGACGCCCGCACCGTCGCCCCTCGCCGAGGCGGTGGCACGCGTCGGCGACCGCTGGGCCCTGCTCCTCGTCCACGCCCTCCTCGACGGCCCGCGCCGGTTCAACGACCTCCAGCACGACCTGCCGGGCATCGCCCCCAACGTCCTCACCCAGCGCCTGCGCCATCTGGAGCGCGAGGGCGTCGTCGT
>JBOGIC010000708.1:0-4970 GCA_050744985.1 Acidimicrobiales bacterium | reverse complement strand
GCCGACGCCTTCCAGGCCGCCGGCCCGATCCTGTCGGCGGCCAAGTTGCCGGAGTGGGTCGGCACCGCGACGACGAAGGTCGGTGACGCCATCGAGTACTTCGTGGGCGTGTGGGAGGACGACCTGCTGGGCACCAACACCTACGCCTTCTCCGCCGACGGCCTGGCCAGCGCCCTGCCCGCCCGCGGCTCGTCGTTCCTCGACACCCGTGTCTACGACGGCGGCAACGCCAAGTACAGCCTGACCATGGTGGTGAGCCGGCTGGTCTGACGTTCACCTACCGCACGAGCGCGCAGGGGAGGGCAACGCCGCCCTCCCTGCCGCACGTCGTTGACTGGGTCGGTCGTACGCGTCCGAGTCCGGGCCATCTGAGCACGCGGGCCGGACGGCCCTCCCATCGGCAAAACGGCGCGGGAACCGTTAGCCTTGCCGCCGTCGGCCGCGGAGGGGGAGTACAAGCGTGGTTGAGCCGGTGTCGTCGACGTGGACCGCGGTCGCCGCCAGCCCTCGCGGCCAAAGCTTCGGACACGGTGGCCGAGCAGGCCCTCGACGGCCGCACCGACGTAGGAGTCCGGCTCGCGCAGCGGCTGCCCACCGGATCCCCCGAGCGGACCAGCCCGCGACAGCGCCCCTGCGATGAGCGTCGAGCTGCGCCCGCTTGGTGTTGCCTGCAACATCCAGTGTCAGTACTGCTACCAGAACCCGCAGCGCGACGCCGGCAATGTGCCCCGCTCGTACGACCTCGGCCTGATGAAGGCGGCCGTCGAGGCCGAGGGGGGGTCGTTCACGCTCTTCGGCGGCGAGCCGTTGCTGGTCCCCGAGGCGGACCTCGATCATCTCTGGGCCTGGGGCCAAGAGCGCTTTGGGAGCAACGGCGTGCAGACCAACGGCACGCTCATCAACGACAATCACATCCGCATGTTCAAGCGCTACAACGTCTCCGTCGGCATCTCCATCGACGGACCCGGTCCGCTCAACGACGTCCGCTGGGTCGGGTCGCTCGAGCGGACCCGGCAGGCGACGGCGAAGACGGAGGCCGCCATCGCCCGGCTCTGTGCCGAGGGGATCCCTCCCAGCCTGATCGTCACTCTCCACCGCAACAACGCCACCGCCGACAAGCTCCCCGTCATGCACGACTGGTTCCGGGCGCTCGAGGTGCTGGGCGTGACCTCAGCCCGCCTTCACGTCCTCGAGGTCGAGGGCGACGACGTCCGGACCAAGTACGCCCTCACCACCGACGAGAACCTCGCCGCCTTCCTCAGCTTCCTCGGCCTCGAAGCCGAACTGTCGACGCTGCGGTTCGACGTGTTCGGCGACATGCGCGACCTGCTGCTCGGGCGGGACGACAACACCACCTGCGTCTGGAACGCGTGCGACCCGCTCACAACCCGGGCGGTTCGGGGCGTGGAGGGTCACGGCCAGCGGAGCAACTGCGGGCGGACCAACAAGGACGGCATCGACTTCGTGAAGTCCCCGGGCGAGGGGTTCGAGCGCTACCTGGCGCTCTACCAGACGCCCCAGGAGCACAACGGCTGTCAGGGTTGCCGGTTCTTCCTCATGTGCAAGGGCCAGTGCCCCGGCACTGCGGTCGACGGAGACTGGCGGAACCGCACCGAGCACTGCGAGATGTGGAAGGGCCTGTTCCGCCACCTCGAGGAGCAGCTGCTCGACGAGGGCCACTTCCCCGTCTCGGTGCGCCCGGAGCGGGCCGAGATCGAACGGACGATCGCCGAGCGATGGGCCGGAGGCCAGACCGCCACCATCGCGGCGATCCTCAGGGGGACGGGCGGTGAGGGCGCCTCCGCCGCCGGCCACGGGGACGCGCCCCACGGCGACCGTCCCCACGGTGACGCGCCCCACGGCGATGCCTGACGCGACCGCAACCCTCGACCGGCTCCGGTTCGTGCTGCCGGACTTCACCCGGCTGACCTGGGTGAGCGACCACGCCGAGGCCGTATGGCGCCCCCGCCTCGACCGGATCACGGCGGCCTGGGCGGAAGTCGAATGGCTCGCGGTGGCCGCCGGGGCCCGCCCGTGCGCGGTCACCATGGCCACACCTGACGAATTCCTGACGGTGGCGCCACGGTGGGCCGACCGGGAGCTCTTCGCGCTACCCGTGGAGATCCAGGGGCTTTCGCGACAGCCCTACACCGCCACGGCCGTGCCCACCGAGTTGGGCCAGCCCTTCGTCTTCCGGTTCGTCGTCGGCCGGCCGGCCGACGTGCGGAGATTCAAGCGAGCCTGGGACGCCGCCGACCAGGACGCCATCGGCGACCTCCTCGGGTACCCGAGATGCTGCACCGAGTTCTTCCGCCGGGTCTGGGTCGACGACGGGATGGTCGACACGACCTGGCCCATGGCTGCGGCCACCGCTCCGGGAGGAGGCGACGGCTCGGCCACGATCGAGCTCCGGGGCCCAGCCCAGGCCAACATCCTGTGGCGCTGGGCCGGCGTGCGGGCCGTGCCCCACCTGCCGTGCCGGTTCGACTGCCCGGCCACTGTGGCGTTGGCCGACGCGCTGGTCGACGTAGGGCGCCAGGAGGGGTTCGCCACCGAGATGGGCTGGCTGCTCGAGGTGCTGGGCTGGCCGGCGGAGTGGTCGGCTCTCCACGGGATCGCCGAGGTGCGGACGCCGATCGTGAAGGTCGTGACCCGCACCGACGCGACCGCCCGCACCTACACGGTCCGCCGCCACGCCGACACGTACCCGCGGGAGGGCGCGACGGGCCTGCGGTTCCCGTGCCGTGCCCCGGGAAGTCTGCGCCTCAGCGAGTCGCGAGGTTTCCGGCGGGGCCTGGAGAACCCGATCGCGCCCGTCTGGCTCGCCACCGACAACGGGTTCCCGTCGGTCGACGCCATGCGCGACGCCCACAGGCCGATCGTCGCCCTCGCCGCCGAGCTGTTGGGACCCGACGGCGGCCGGGTCGTCGACCTCGGCTGCGGCAACGGCGCGCTCCTCCGGGCGGTTCTGGCGACTCGACCGGCGACGGCCATCTTCGGCATGGACCTCGAGCCGGCCCGGGTGGAGCACGCCCGCCAGCTCAATCCTGGGCCGGATGCCGACTTCCGCGTCGGCGACATCTTCGACGAGGCGGCGTGGTGGCCGTCCGAGCGCTTCGCGTTGGCCCTGCTGATGCCCGGGCGGCTGGTCGAGACGACGCCGCAGCGGCGGGCCGCGCTGCTCGAGCTGCTCGGAACCCGGTGCGACCGCGTGCTGGTCTACGCGTACGGCGACTGGCTCGCCCGGCACGGGAGCCTGGCCGGCCTGGCCGCCGAGGCCGGCATTGACGTAGTTGGATCCGAGCCGGGTGCGACGGCGGCCGTCGGCGCAGTGGCAGTCCATCGATAGAGGGGGAGGTTGTGGACGGGGACGACGAGACCGCACCGGACGACGCCGCACCGGACGACACCGAGGAACGCGAACGCCGCTTTGCCCGTCGGGAGTTGCTGCGGGCCGGGTGGACGGCCTCGGTCGTGGTCGCCGCCTCGCCGCTGCTGCGGGCCGTGCCCGCCGCCGCCCAGACTCCACCGCCGACTGCGACGTACCACGTCGACTGGCACGCGGACACGCCGCTCCTCGGGCGCCACGGCGACCATACCGACGCCGTGCACGCCGATGCGGGGCACGACGACACGGGCGGCCACAACGACGCCGGGCACCAGGACGCCGTCCACATCGACACCCCTCACGGCGACACCACCCATGCCGACTCGGTCCACGGCGACTCCGGCGCCCACCAGGATCACCTCGACGGACCGAACCATGTCGACTTCGGCCAGCACAACGACGTGGCCCACCAGGACCAGGCCCACGCCGACGCCCCCCACGGCGACGGCACCGGCACCCACGCCGACAGTCCCCACGGCGACACCGGCCACTCCGACAGCCCCCACACCGACATCGTGCATGTCGACCGGTCCCACGACGACGCCCCGCCCCACGTCGACGCCCGCCATCTCGACTCGCACTCCGACCAGCCGGCGACCGGGGTCCTACCCCACGGCGACAGTCACGCGGACACGCCCCACGCCGATTCGGTCCACACAGACGTGCGCCACTCCGATGTCCACTCCGACCTGCCCGGCACCGGGCTCCGGCCCCACGTCGACCTCCATGGCGACGTCGCCCACGGCGATGAGTTCACCGAGCACGCCGACCTCGTACACGTCGACCGCCCCCACTCCGACACCGCCCACGGCGATGCGGGCCACCTCGACAGCGCGCACGGCGACAGCGTGCACGGCGACTCCGGGTAGACGCCGGGGCCCGGTCCGCCGTCGCCGAAGCAGACGGCCGTGCGACGTGGTTTCCTGTTGCCGTGGCGGATCGGCCTCCCGAGCAGCTCCAACGCCGGCTGGATCGCTTACGCGCCCAGCGTGCTGAACAGGTGGCAAAGGAACAGCAGAAGACCGCCTGCCGGCACGAGCGCGGCGGCGAGCTCTTGGCCCTCGTTGCTCGAAACGGCGCAATGCACGTCTACAACGGGTGCCGGGATTGTCACGCGAACCTCGAGAACGGTCGCTTTTCATCCGGCCGACAACATCGACATCACGGTGCTCCTGGTTGGGACCGACCTGCGGCTCGACAGCCCGCCGCGCCAGGTCTGCGGTTCCTTCGGGACCGAGCTCCACCACTGGGCTCCTACGGCGGTGTTCGGGCCGGAGGCGACGCTATGGCCGACCGCCCAACTGTGCCCTGACTGCCACGCCGAATGGCATCGCCGCATGGAGGCGTACTACGCCGAGCAGCCGCAGCGGCTGTTTCGGCGCGAGGCCTGAGCCTGAGACTGAGTCTGAGCGATTCGGCCACCTCGTGACGGACGTTCTGGTGCACGGTCGTCGTGCCGAAGTCGGCCGGTCGGCTGGCGAGCGACAGCCTTCGCCCGCGGGTTCCACCGGTCCCGGTCGCATGCACTTCGACGATCACTCTCGGCACCAGGCACATGGGTCGGTCGCGGACGGTGAGATCC
>JBOGIC010000707.1:0-2875 GCA_050744985.1 Acidimicrobiales bacterium | reverse complement strand
AGGCCGTGTCGCAGGGGCTGACCAACCCACTGACGCTCAACCGCCTGGTGAGCATCGGCGTCAACAACGTCACCCTCGACTCGGGCATGTCCACCAAGGACATCGTCACGGTGGCCAAACGGTTCCGCTCCCTCAACCCCGACTCGGTCGACATGCAGACCCTGCCGACCGAGGGCGACGTCGTCGGCGGGGCCTCGGTGCAGTTGCTGATCGTGGAGGAGGCCCAACCCCTCATCGACCGCATCAACGGCAAGGCGCCGCCGGGCCCGGTCCGGCCGAGCGATGTGCAGGTCCGGGTGCTGAACGGCAACGGCGGCGAGGGCACAGCGTCCAAGACCGGCTTCGCCCTGCAGGGTGTCGGCTTCGCCGTGAACGGCACGGGCGACGCCGACTCCTTCGGCTACACCCGCACGGTGATCCGCTACGCCGGCGGCAAGCTCGACAAGGCCAACCTCCTGCGCAGCTACCTCTCGTCCGGCGCCCTCCTCGAAGAAGATCACACGCTCGGCATCGTCGACGTGGCCCTCGTCGTCGGCTCCGACTTCACCGGCGTCCGCCCCAGCCCGGCCGGGCCGGACGTCTCATCTCCGACCACGGCGCCCGGCACGCCCGGGGCCACGACGCCCGAGGCCAAGGGCTCGACGGTCCCCGCCTGCTGAGCGAAGCGCCGGCCCCGTGAAAGCGTTGATCCCGGCGGGGGGTGAGGGCACCCGACTGCGCCCGATCACCCACACGAGCGCCAAGCAGCTGGTGCCGGTGGCCAACAAGCCGATCCTCTTCTACGCCCTCGAGGCCATCGCCGAGGCGGGCATCGTCGACGTGGGGATCATCGTGGGCGATACGGCCGAGGAGGTCGAGGCGGCCGTCGGCGACGGCGAGCGGTGGGGCCTGCGGGTGACCTACCTCCACCAGGACGAGCCGAGGGGCCTGGCGCACTGCGTCTTCATCGCCCGCGACTTCCTCGGCGACGACGACTTCGTGATGTACCTGGGCGACAACCTTCTGGGCGACGGCGTGGTGGAGTTCGCGCGCCAGTTCGCGGCGGACGGTTCCGCGGCCCGCATCCTCCTCGCCCGCGTGCCCGATCCCCACCGCTTCGGCGTGGCCGAGCTGGACGAGGAGGGGCGCGTCGTGCGGCTCGTCGAGAAGCCGAAGACGCCACCGTCCGACCTTGCCCTGGTCGGCGTGTACCTATTCGACAAGACCATCCACGAGGCGGTGCGGGCGATCTCGCCGTCGTGGCGGAACGAGCTCGAGATCACCGACGCCATCCAGTGGCTTATCGACCAGGGTCACCTGGTGCACAGCCAGGTCGTCTCCGGCTACTGGAAGGACACAGGCCAGCTCGAGGCCCTGCTCGAAGGCAACCGGCTCGTTCTCGAGTCGCTGGCGCCGCTGGTGGAGGGCAAGGTCGACGACGAGTCCCGCCTGGTCGGGCGCGTGGTCGTGCAGCCGGGCGCCGAGATCGTGCGCTCGATCATCCGGGGGCCGGCCGTCATCGGCGAGGGCACGCGGGTGGTCGACAGCTTCGTCGGCCCGTTCACGTCGATCTACTACGGCTGCGAGATCGTCCGGTCCGAGATCGAGCACTCGATCGTGCTGGCGCAGAGCCGGATCGTGGACATCGCCCGCATCGAGGACTCCCTCATCGGCAAGCAGGTCGAGGTCTGCCGGTCCCGCGCCAAGCCGCAGGCGCACCGGCTCATGCTGGGGGACCACTCCCGCGTCGACCTGGTGTAGACACGGGCCCACATGCATCTGCTCGTCACCGGAGGCGCGGGCTTCATCGGGTCCAACTTCATCCACTACTGGGCCGGGGCCCATCCGGATGACACGGTCGTCGCCTTCGACCTTCTGACCTACGCCGGGAACCGGGAGAACCTGGCCGGGCTCGAGGACCGCGTGCCGCTGGTGCACGCCGACGTCTGCGACCCCGAGGCCGTGGAGGAGGCGCTCGCCGCGTACGCCATCGACGTGGTCGTGCACTTCGCCGCCGAGTCGCACAACAGCCTGGCCGTCATCGATCCGGGACGGTTCTTCCGCACCAACGTGATCGGCACCCAGACGTTGCTCGAAGGCGCTCGGCGGGCGGGGGTCTCCCGCTTCCACCACATCTCGACCTGCGAGGTCTACGGCGATCTCGACCTCGGCGCCGGACCCGAGGAGGCCTTCACCGAGGAGTCGCCCTACCGGCCGCGGACGCCGTACAACGCGTCCAAGGCAGGAGCGGACCACGCCGTGCGGGCCTACTACGAGACCTACGGCCTGCCCGTCACGATCACGAACTGCGCCAACAACTACGGGCCGTACCAGTTCCCCGAGAAGGTGATCCCGCTGTTCGTGTCCCTGGCCCTCGACGACCAGGCCCTGCCGCTGTACGCCTCGGTCCGCAACCGGCGGGAGTGGCTCCACGTCCTCGACCACTGCCGCGCCATCGACGCCGTGCTCAGCCGGGGCCGCATCGGCGAGACGTACCACATCGGCAGCGGCGTGGAGCGGGACATCGAGCAGATCGCCGATCTGGTGCTGGAGGCCCTCGGCAAGCCGGCGAGCCTCAAGACGATCGTGCCCGACCGGCCCGGTCACGACCGCCGCTACCTGCTCGACACCACCAAGATCCGGGCCGAGCTGGCCTGGGAGCCGGCGGTCGGCTTCGACGACGGGTTGGCCGCGACCGTCGCGTGGTACGCCGAGAACCGAGCGTGGTGGGAGCCGCTCCGGGCCCGGGCCCCGGTCAGCGAGACGGCGTGGCGATGACACGCGTGCTGATCACCGGCGCCAGCGGCCAGGTCGGGCGGGAGCTGAGCGAGGCGCTGGGCGGGGGCGGGGGCGGGATCGACGTCGTCGCCTGCGACCACGCCGCACTGGACGTGAC
>JBOGIC010000706.1:0-2458 GCA_050744985.1 Acidimicrobiales bacterium | reverse complement strand
GCAACCACTCCGACGTAGGGATCTCGGATGTGGCGGCGTCGTTCCAGGCGGCGGTGGCGGACGTGCTGGTCGCCAAGGCGATGCGGGCCGTGGAGGCCACGGGCGCTCCGACCGTCGCCCTCGGTGGAGGCGTCGCGGCCAACTCGCTGTTGCGGGCGCGCATGGTGGAGGCGGCCGACCAGGCCGGCGTGGCGTGCTTCGTGCCCAGCCGGGAGATGTGCACCGACAACGCCGCCATGGTCGCGGCCGCCGGGTGGTGGCGCTTACGCGCCGACGGCCCCACACCCCTCGACGCGGGCGCGTCACCCAACCTGCGGCTGGCCTGACCGCTTTACTCCGCGGGATTGGCCCTCTGGGGTGCCAGGTTCGCGGACCAAACGGAGAAGGGACTGCGGCGTTGAGCGGGACGAGGTGGCGGTGCTATCGTTAGCACTCGATACATGAGAGTGCTAACGCCACCCAAGGCGCACATGGAGGTCGACGCCGCATGAACCTCAAGCCCCTCGAGGACCGAATCGTCGTCCGCCCCACCGAGGCGGAAGAGACCACGGTGAGCGGGATCGTCATTCCCGACACGGCTAAGGAGAAGCCGCAGAAGGGCGAGGTGCTGGCCGTCGGCCCGGGCAAGCGCTCCGAGCAGACCGGGCAGATCATCCCCCTCGACGTCAAGGCCGGCGACGTGGTGATCTACAGCAAGTACGGCGGCACCGAGATCGTCGTCGACGGCGAAGACCTGCTGATCCTCAACGGGCGCGACGTCCTGGCCATCGAAGGCAAGTAACCATGCCCAAGATCCTCCGCTTCGACGAGGCGGCGAGGCGCAGCCTCGAGGTGGGCGCAGACAAGCTGGCGCGGACGGTCAAGGTCACCCTCGGCCCGCGCGGCCGCAACGTCGTCATCGAGAACAAGTTCGGCGGGCCCACGATCACCAACGACGGGGTCACCATCGCCCGCGACGTCACGCCGCTGCAGCACCCGTTCGAGAACATGGGCGCCATGCTCGTGCGGGAGGTGGCGATCAAGACCAATGACATCGCCGGCGACGGCACCACCACGGCCACCGTGCTCGCCGAGGTGATGCTGCGCGAAGGCATGCGCAACGTCGCCGCCGGCGCCAGTCCCCTGGCGCTCAAGCGCGGCATGGACGCGGCGGTGGCGGCGGCCGTCGAGGACATCAAGGCCCAGGCCACCGAGGTCCAGGGCCGCACCGAGATCGCCCAGGTGGCGGCCATCTCCGCGGCCGACGCCGAGATCGGCGATTTGATCGCGGACGCCATGGAGCGGGTCGGCAAGGACGGCGTCGTCACGGTCGAGGAGGAGAAGCACACGGTCGGGCTCCAACTGGAGTTCGTCGAGGGCCTGCAGTGGGACAAGGGCTTCCTCTCGCCCAACTTCATCACCGACCAGGACCGCCAGGAGGCCGTGCTCGACGAGCCGTACATCCTCCTGTACCAGAAGAAGATCAGCGCCGTTTCCGACATCCTTCCCGTGCTCGAGAAGGTCATGGAGACCAGCAAGCCGCTGCTCATCGTGGCCGAGGACGTCGAGGGTGAGGCCCTCGCCACCCTGGTCGTGAACAAGCTGCGCGGCACGTTCCAGGCCGTGGCCGTGAAGGCGCCGTGGTTCGGCGACCGTCGCCGGCAGCTTCTCGAGGACGTCGCCATCGTCACCGGCGGCCAGGTCATCAGCGAAGACCTCGGGCTCAAGCTCGAATCGGTCCGGCTCGACCAGCTGGGCCGGGTTCGCCAGGCCAAGATCACCAAGGACGACACGACGCTGATCGAGGGCTACGGCGACCCGGAGGCGATCAAGGAACGCATGCACGGCATCCGCCTCCAGATCGAGGACGCGAGCTCCGACTGGGAGCGGGAGAAGCTGGGCGAGCGCCTGGCCAAGCTGGCCGGGGGCGTGGCGGTCATCCGCATCGGCGCCGCGACCGAGACCGAGCTCAAGGAGAAGAAGCACCGCATCGAGGACGCCGTGTCGGCTACGAAGGCGGCCATCGAAGAGGGCATCGTCGCCGGCGGCGGCACGGCCCTGGTGCGCGCCCGAGCGAGCCTCGACAAGGTCGAGCGCGACGGTGACGAGGCCACGGGCGTGTCGATCGTGCGCCGGGCTCTCGACGAGCCGCTGCGCTGGATCGCCTACAACGCCGGCCTGGAAGGGCCGATCTGGGTGCACCGGGTCGAGGCCGAGACCGGTTCGGTCGGGCTCAACGCGGCCACCGGCAAGCTGGAAGACCTCGTGAAGGCCGGCATCATCGATCCGGCCAAGGTCACCCGCTCGGCGCTCGAGAACGCCTCATCGGTGGCGGGCATGCTGCTCACCACCGAAGCCCTCGTCACCGACAAGCCCGAGGACTTCGTGCCGCACGACATCCCCAAGCGTGGCCCGTTCACCATGGAGGGCATGGCCGGCCTCCGCGGCGGCGGCGGCGCCCCCGGCCTGCTGCAGTAGC
>JBOGIC010000705.1:0-3258 GCA_050744985.1 Acidimicrobiales bacterium | reverse complement strand
GGCCGAGACCCTCGACGCCGCCTACGTCGCGAACCCGGGCCGGGTCTGCCACCGCAGGCCGTCCCCGCCGAAGCTCCCGACGGTGGCGTGGATCAACAAGCCGACGATCGAGAACGACGCTCAGAAGAATCCCTGATTCCTCGTCTCAAAGAGCTTGACAGCTTCCGGACCGACGAACTAACGGATGACACCATCAACGCGCTCGCCCATGAGGTTCGCCTCTGCCGGATGGTGTCGTCGACCGGCATCCGATGGCCACTCGCGGTGAAGGTCACCTCGCGATCGCGCCATCAGGCTCCTGATGCAGCACTTGCGATGGCGGTGGCTGCTGGAAAGGGGGAAGCGTACGTTCGCTTCCTGGTCGCCGAGGATGCCCCCGACAGGGTTGGCTTCACGATCGACTTGCTTCAGGACCGAGTTGTCATCCACGGCGCAAAGTCCAGCCTGACTTACCACGCCTCAGTCGACGACCGGGCGCTTGAGGCGATCGCTGCAGACGTAGTCCTGGGTGTGGGACTCGTCCTCGGTTCGACGGGTCATGCCGATGCGGCAGCGGCATTGATCAGCATCTCCGCGCCGCTCGCCGAGGCCTTCCAAGGCGATTCAATGTCTCGAGCGGTGGACATCCTCGTCAGAGGGCGCCGTGTCTCGGAGGCGCTGACGGTCGGTGCCGCGCTGGCTGCCCAAGGCCGGTGGCCTGAAGCGGTCAGCGTGGTCGGCACGGTGGCGGTGACAGCGAGTGACCTGATGTCCCGTGAGGAGCGGGAGGCGATCGTCGTGTTCGAACAGCGACTGGCTGAGTCGGCAGAGGCTTCCGGCGACACGAGGGAGGCGGCCGCTGTCTACTACACGCTCGGAAACTGGCTCTCGGCCGGGCTACTGGATTGTTCCCGAGCGCTGCCCGTGTACGTGCGGGCCCGAGAATTAGACGACACCTACGCAAGAAGGGACTACTTCCTACGTGAGCTCGCGCACGCACATTTCGCATGCGGGCAGTACCGCGAGGCGGTTGCTGTGTACCGGGAACTGCTCGACAACGGCATGGGCGACCAAGGATCTTTGGCTCGTCTCGCCGACTCACTGCTTCTGACCGGGCAGTACTCCGAGTCAGCCGAAGCGTTTACGCGATACCTCGCGGCCCCAGTGCCATCCGAGCCAGTGTGGATCTTGAGGGCTGCGATCGCACATTTCCTGGTCGCTCGTGGTTTGCTGGCACAAGACCGGAACGAGGATGCCGCAGCTGCGCTCGCACTCGAAGCGGCAGGCCTTGAAGATCCCTCGGTGAGGGTGGCGAAGGCGGAGGAAGCGTTGGCCCACGATGCCCTCTGCTTCGACGCCTACCGAGTGGTCGGGCTCGCGATTGCGGGCTACGACCCGCAAGCGGCAAGCGTCCCGCTTATCGTCGCCGCGCTTGCTGCACGACAACCAATCCTGTGGGCGCTCACGGTCCATGTGCTGGTGGGTGCGGGCGACGATCGTCTGGCACGAGCCGCGACCGCTCACGCCCTGATCGAAGACGGACCCGGTCTTCGAGACGCGCTGAGAAAGGGTGCGGTGCACTTCGACACCCAGGAGATGAAGGTCGCGATGAGCCTCGTTCAGGATGTCGAGGCCACGCTCGTCGAACCGAAGAACGGCTTTACGCTGCGAACCGCGACCGGTAATGGCGTAATTGTGGAGCGCCGCTTCACTAAGTGGGACGATGAGACCGGTCAGTGAGGCGAGACGTTGCCTGAAATGCGCAGGTCGATCTGGTCACGGTGCTCACGCGGCTCGGGACCCCAAGACCTCGTCAACGGCAGCCCGTGTTCGCTCTTCGTGTCGGGGCAGAGGTGGGAGTACGTGTCGAGGGTCTCGGAGGCCGAGGCGTGGCCGAGGCGGGCTTGGACGACCTTCACGGACTCGCCGCGGCGGAGAAGGAGCGAGGCGCAGAAGTGGCGGAGATCGTGGAAGCGGAGACCGGCGAGGTCGGCTCGTGACTCGGACGCACGCCAGATCTCGCCGAATCGGTTGCGGCGGAGCGGGTCGCCGCGCTCGTTGGTGAAGATGAGGCCGTCGGTCGCTGCGGGCCATCGCTCGAGATGGGCGGCCAGTGACTCGCCCACGACCGCCGGCAGTGGCACGGTGCGTACCGACGCCGCGGTCTTCGGTGGGCCGAACTGAGGCGGTCCGGTGGCGGGCAGGATCAGCTGGCGGTCGACGCTGATCGTGCGGCGGAGGAAGTCGACGCGGTCGACGTTCAGGCCGAAGCACTCGCGTTGGCGCAGGCCGGGTGCCGGCGGCGAGGACGACGAGCCTTGGGGATCGGGCATGGCGTCGATCAGGGCCTCGACGTGCTCGACGGTGGGTGGCTGGACTTCGTGCCGAGGTTGGCGGGGGAGGCGGATCCCGGAGGCGGGGCTGCGGGCGAGTAGCCGGTCGTCGACGGCGGTGTTGAGGATGGCGGCGAAGATCCGGTAGACGACCTCCACGGTGGCTGGCGCGAGGACCTCGGTTCGGCCGCGGACCCACGCCTGGAGCTCGAATGGGCGGATGCTGGCGACCAGGCGCTCGCCGAAGAAGGGCAGCACGTGGTTGCGGAGGTGGGCGTCGACCTGCATGACCGTCGTGGGCCGGTGGAGCTGGCTCGTCTGCCACGCGGCGGCGTACTCCGCCAGCGTGGTCTGACCGGCGTTGGGGTCGCAGTGTGAGCCGTCGATGAGCTGGCCGTGGATGCGGGCCAGGAACCGCTCGCGTCGGCCTTGCGGTCGACCTGGCCCGCTGAGGGCCGCCGGGTCGTTCGCGGTAGCGGGCGCGCCAACGGCCGTTGGCGCGCTTGTCGATGCTGGCCATCGGCACTCCGTTCGAAGCGCGCAACGAAGGGACGGCCGTAACCAGCGTGAGCCGGCCATCGAGGCTCAGCACCGACGAGACTAGCGGCGAGATACGACGGCCTCCGGATCACGCACCCGGCCAGCGATCCAGGTTTCGACGTTAGCAACTCGGTATCGCACGTGCCGGCCGACGCGAAGGTGCGGCGGCCCCTTCCTCGACGCGCGCCAGTTGGCCAGCGTCGCAACCCGGACGCCAAGCAGCTCGGTGCGAGCGGGAGTCCTTAATCAGTCCTCAGCAGGACGGGATCGGATGGGATCGGCTGCGACCAGCGGGTGACGGTGAGCCGGCCTGTAGGCGGGGTTCTGTCCGCCGCCGGAGCGGCGGGGTGGCCATCCATCTACGCGGCCTACCTGGGGACATCGGACGGGCCGTCCGTCCCCTGCT
>JBOGIC010000704.1:0-1956 GCA_050744985.1 Acidimicrobiales bacterium | reverse complement strand
AGACGTGAAAGTCGCCGGTGAAGGTGTCCTGGACGTACTCGACAGGAGGCGGGGTCCCGTCGGTCACCCGCGCCAACGCCTCGGCAAACCGCTCGACCTCGGCCGCCGTGGTGGAAAGGGATGCGCTCGCGCGGATCGCTCCCGGCATGGCCCGACGGTCGCCGGCACGCACCTCGTCGCGATAGCGGTTGACCGCGTCCCGTGTGAGGCCCAGGAGTCGGACAACGTACGGGTGGGCGCAGAAGCACCCGTGCCGCACGCCGATGGCGAACTCCGCGCTGAGACGGGCGGCCACCTGCGCATGGGCATGGCCGGCGACGGTGAAGCTGACGACCGGAAGCGCCGACGCGCCCCCGTGGGGGCCGAGCACCGTGGCCCCCGGCACGCTCTCGACCGCGGCCCTCAGCCGCTCGCCGATGTCGCGGTCGTGTGCGCCGATGCGTTCCCAGCCGAGCCGCTCGAGCACCGACACCGCCGTGCCGAGCGCCACGGCGCCGACGACGTTGGGGGATCCCGCTTCCTCGCGCTCGGGTGGGTCGGTCCACACGACCTCGTCGAGATCGACGAGGTCGACGGCTCCTCCACCCGCCAAGAAGGGGTCGCCGTCGGCGAACGCCGCTCTCGGTCCGACGAGGACACCGGCTCCGAACGGCGCGTACATCTTGTGGCCGCTCCAAGAGACGAAGTCGGCACGGCTGGGCAGGGGCAGGTGCGGGGCCATCTGGGCGGCGTCCACGGCGACCGGTACGCCGCGTTCATGGGCCAGGTCGATGATCTCCGCCAGCGGCGGGATCCAGCCCGTGACGTTCGACGCGCCGGTGATCGCCAGGAGCCGCGGGGCCGGTCGTTCGTCCAGAGCCGCGCGCACGTCGTCGACCCCGAACGTCCCGGTGGTGTCGCAGTCGACATAGCGCAGCCGCGCCATGCGGCCCCATGGCAGCAGGTTGGCGTGGTGCTCCACCACCGTCGTGACGACGACATCATCGGCGCGCAGGCGGAGCCGGTAGGCGAGATGGTTGATCGCCTCCGTCGTGTTGCGGCAGATGATGGCGGTGTCGGCATCGCCCCGGCCGGCGAAGCGGATGAAGGCGGCCCGCGCCGCCTCGTACGCGTCGGTGGCGACCTGGGACTTGTAGCCGGCCCCGCGGTGCACGCTCGAGTACATCGGGAGGAACTCGCTGACGCGATCCGCAACGGCGCGCAACGCGGGTGTCGAAGCCGCCGCATCCAGGGATAGGTACGGCCGTGGCGTGCCGTCGACGCAGGGCACGGTGACCCCGTCCCCCACGAGGGGCTCGTCGACCCCGTCGGTCGGACTCACCTCGTCGCGGGGCGGTAGTGCTCAGCCGACCCGGGGGCCAGCATGGGATGGGCGAGCCGCCGCTTGTCCACGGGGCCGGCCGGAGGGTCTGCGGTCGGCGGCGGCGTCAAGGCAGGCGGGCTCGTGAGCTCGCCGGCGAAGACCAGGCCCCGTCCGCCGTCGACGATCACCAGGTCACCGTCGCGCAGGAGTGACGTGGCCTCCCGAGCGCCGACGACGCAGGGCAGACCGAGGTCGCGGGCCGCGAGGGCGGCGTAGGTCATGCCGCCTCGGTCGGTAACCACGGCGGCGGCGCGGCGCATGGCGGGAACCCACCGTGGTGTCGTCATCGGCGCGACGAGTACCTCGCCGGGCCGGAGGCCACTCGCCTCGGTCGCCGACGTGACGACCCGCACCCGACCCGCGGCGATCCCTGTCGACGCCGCCCAGCCGCGGAGCACCCTCCGCCCGCACCTCACGTGCCGATCGGGCTCCTCGCCCCCTCCATGCACGGTGTATTCGTTCATGGCTGCTCTCCCGGGCGCGCCGATGTTCCCGTCTGCATGGTGGCTGGCTCGGCCCGGCGGCGGAAGAGTCGAAGGTCCCTCCTCAGGCCGCTGATCGTCATCGGCGTCGTTCGCGCCGGGGGCCCGCAC
>JBOGIC010000703.1:0-3732 GCA_050744985.1 Acidimicrobiales bacterium | reverse complement strand
GTGGTGCAGTCGCAGCGCGTCAGCTCGTTGAGCCGGTCGAGCAGCAGCCCTGCGTCGCGCACGTAGCGGCGAACTGCCGAGTCGGTCCACCCCATCTTGTAGGTGTGGAACCGGAGATGGAGCTCGACGATGCGGGCCTCGAGGTCGTCCATGCGCCGGGCCAGCTCGCGCGCCCGGACCTCGTTGCGGGTGGTGCAGTCGCAGCGCGTCAGCTCGTTCAGCCGGTCGAGCAGCGGACCGGCGTCGCGGGCGTAGCGGCGGACGGCGCTGTCGGTCCACCCCGTGCCGTACCCGTGGAACCGCAGGTGCAGCTCCACCAGCCGGCGCACGGCGGTGATCTCGTCGAGCGGGTACTTGAGCGCGCGCATGCGGGCCTCGGCCATGCGGGCGCCGACGACCTCGTGGTGGTGGAAGCTCACGCCGCCGGGCCCGAAGGCGCGGGTGCGCGGCTTGCCGATGTCGTGCAGCAGGGCGGCGAGGCGTAGCACCTTGTCGGGGCTCGCCTTCTCGACCACCGCGATGGTGTGGGCCAGGACGTCCTTGTGGCGGTGGATCGGGTCCTGTTCGAGGGCGAGGGCGGGCAGCTCGGGGAGGAACTGGTCGGCCAGGCCCGTCTCGACGAGGAACCACAGCCCGGGCCCGGGCGTCTCGACGACGAGGAGCTTGTCGAGCTCGTCGCGGATGCGCTCGGCCGAGACGATCGCGAGCCGCTCCTTCATCGCGACGACGGCGTCGACCAGGTCGGGCTCGGGCTTCAACTGGTACCCGGCGATGAACCGGGCCGCCCGCAGCATCCGCAGCGGGTCGTCGGTGAAGGATTCCTCGGGACGCAGCGGGGTGCGCAGCTTCCCGGCGCTGAGGTCGGTGATGCCGCCGTGCGGGTCGATCAGCTCCAGGTCGGGCAGGGAGATGGCCATGGCGTTGACCGTGAAGTCGCGCCGCGACAGGTCGGCCTCGATGGCGTCGGCGAAGACCACATCGGGCTTGCGGCTGTCGGGGTCGTAGGCCTCGGCCCGGTGGGTGGTGATCTCGTACCGCCTGTCCACGGCGTTCGGGCCACGCAGGCCGGCCTTCCTCGCCCCGATCGTGCCGAACCGCTTGCCCTGCGTCCACACGGCGTCGGCCCAGCCGCGCAGCAGGCGCTCGATGTCGTCGGGCCGGGCGTCGGTCGTGAAGTCGAGGTCGGGCTCGTCCAGGTTGCGCCGGAGGATGGCGTCGCGCACGCTGCCGCCGACCAGGTAGATCCGGAACCCCGCGCCGCTGAACCGCTCGGCCAGCGGTGCGATCTCGTCGACGAGGGCCTTGAGCCGCTCGGGGACCATGGTGCTACGACGGTAAGCGACCCGACCGTTCGGCGAGCACCCTTTCCCGCGTGGGCACGCGGAACCCGACGTAGGCGGCGCCGATCAGGCCGAGCACCACGACGCCCGCCCCGATGCCGCGGTGCCCGATGGCGAACACGCCGCTCAACGTGGACACGACGAGGATCATCGTGACGGCGATGGCCTTCGACCGGCGGGACATGCCGAGCCCGGCCCGGTGGTCCCGCACCATCGGCCCGATCTTGGGGAGATCGAGCACCCACTGCTCGAAGCGGGGGCTGGAGCGGGCGAAGCACCAGGCGGCGATGATGAAGAACACGGTCGTGGGCAGGCCCGGGACGACGACGCCGACGAAGCCGACACCGACGGCGAGCATCCCGCACGCCAACCAGAACCACCGCAGGGCGCCCCGGCCGACCGCGGTCATCAGAGGAGGTCGGCGATGTCCAGGACGGCCTGGACCACCAGCAGCACGATGATGCCGCCGCCGATCACCGTGTACCCCCACCGCCAGCGGTGCGACGCGGCCCAGAACCGCCGCATGGAGACGATGATCGCCGTCGTGGAGACGGCGCCCAGCAGCAGGCCCAGCGCCGGCCCGGCCCAGCCCTTGAGGTTGGCCACGGGCGCCACGAGCGGGAGCAGCACGTAGGTCAACAGGCAGCGGACCGTCGAGATCGCCAACGACGCCCCGAACACCCGCTCGGCCGACCGGCCCGACGCCGTGCGCGGCTTGACGCGCAGCAGCCGGTACATGAATGCGTCCGCCCCGCGGGGTGCGGCCTGGACGGTGGAGGCGCGCGCCACCGTCAGCGCCCCGTAGCCGGGATCGGCTCGGCGGACAGGTGCCGGCCCGCCCAGAACCCGCCGAAGGGCACGGCCGCGAGCACCACGACCAGCACCGTGCGCCACAAGCCCCACCCCTGGCTCTCCCGGATCACGAGCACCAGCGTGAGATAGATCAGGAACGCGACGCCGTGGACGGGCCCGAGGGCATTGACGTAGTCGGGGCCGTCCAGCACCCGCTTCACGACGACGGCGCCGAGCAGCAGGAGGTAGGTGACGGCCTCGACGTAGGCGACGCCGCGAAACACCGCGGTGGCGCCGTGGAGGGACGGTGTGGTGGGGGTCGTGGTCACGGTCCCCCGAGTATGGCCGCGGTTACGGGATCCGGGCCAAGCCGGGCTCTCCTAGCAACGGGCGCTGGAGTTGTACTGCGTGCGGGCGACGTTCACCTCGGCCGCCGACGACTCGATCTGGGGCCGGGCCGCCGCCACGCCCTGGCTGGTTGCCGCGCTGATCGCCCGTTGGACGCTGTTGTACGCACTCGTGATGTTGTCGACCCCCTGAGCGCCGGAGTCGTTCGCCTCCTCCAGCACCTCCTGGTACTCCTTGTCGATCTTCGCCTTGACTTGCTGTACCTGCGCCGACGTGGCGTTGTCGGGCAGCGCCGCCAGCTCGGTGACCGACTTGTCCATTTCGGACACCTCGATGCAGACCTCGTCGGTCGCCGACCGCTGCGGCGACCAGCTGCCACACGCGGTGAGCGCCAGCACGGCGAGCGCTGCGAACGCCTTTACGATGTTCGTCTTCACTTGTCCCCCCAAGCGCCAGGTCCAACCCGTCCACCGATGTCACGCAGTCAAGCACGTCGGCGCCGGTGCGTGCTCGACGCACTCACCGAACCCTCACCGAAAGGCCCCCGCGGCCTTCTCGACGACGTCCATGCCCGGGCCCCCGTGCGACGGAGGCTCGGCCGGGACGAAGTCGTCCAGCCCGGCGAGCGCGGCCACACAGGCCGCGCCCGAGGCGCGGAGGGCGTCGTCGTCGTAGCCACCTTCGAGGAACAGGACGCAGTGCCCGGCCGGCGCGAGGGCCGACGCCCGGCGGCACAGCGCCGCGAAGTCGCCCGACGTGAGCGCGAGGGCGGTGTCTTCGAGGATGTCGTCGCGATGGCCGTCGAACCCGGACGAGACGAGCACCCACGTGGGCTCGAAGTCGGCCGAGGCCTCCATGATCACGTCCATCGCGGCGAGGTGGACGTCGCCGGTCGCGCCCGCCGGCACCGGGAAGTTCATCGTGTAGCCCTCCCCCGCGCCCTCGCCCCGTTCCTCCATGCGACCGGTGAACGGGTAGAGCGGCGACTGGTGGACCGACGTGTAGAGCACGCGGTCGTCGGCGTAGAAGAGGTCCTGGGTGCCGTTGCCGTGGTGCACGTCCCAGTCGACGATGACCACCCGCTCGCCGCGCTCGACGAGCCACGCGGCCGCGACGGCGATGTTGTTGAACAGGCAGAAGCCGGTGCCGTGACGGTCGTCGGCGTGGTGCCCGGGCGGGCGCGTGACGCAGAACGCGTTGCGCTCCCGGGCGACGGCGTCGAGCCCGGCGCCCGCGGCGCGCAGGGCGGCCT
>JBOGIC010000702.1:0-5133 GCA_050744985.1 Acidimicrobiales bacterium | reverse complement strand
CAGCCGAGCAGCTCGGCTTCGGTCTGCCAGACGGTGTCCCACGCCTCGCGCAGCTCGGTGCGGGCGCCCTCGAGGGCCTCGTCGGTCGGCGGCTTGGGGTCCCAGCGGCCCCGCTGCTTCGGCATGGCGGTCAGCCCTTCCAGGGCCTGGGAGGCGTTGCGGAGGCGGTGGTGCGCCCGGCTGAGCCGGGCCCGTTCCTCGTCGCTCAGGTCGGTCGGGCTACGCGGCATGGCTGCACTTTTCCACACGCGACGAAGGCCCCTCAGCACCGAGGGGCCGTCGCGTCCAACCTGGCCTTTCTGACCGCTCACCGGCACCGGTGGGCCGTGTCCTTCCCTCCGTCGAGAGCCCCCGGCACTGGTGGGCCCTCCCAACCTCTGTCGCTCACAGCTCCTCGGCACCGGGAGCCCCGAACGTCCTGCCCTGCCTCCGTCCGGGCGGGCTTGCCCCGGTCACCCGGCTACAAACCCGCGAAGACGATCGCGATCCCGAGGATCGCAAAGTTGAGAGCAACCCGGTTGGTCGTCGCCGGGCCGGTCGACCCGGTCGAGCCGGAGCTGCCCGATCGTGCGAACGGGCTGCTGACCGCCTCGGACCAGGTGTTGCCGGTCCTGCCGCTGTTGGTCGCACTCGCCTGGGAACTGGCCGAGCCGGAGTTGCCGGACGCGCTGTGCGGAGCGACGTTGACGGTGGACGAACCACCGTTGCCGCCGTCCGCCGACGCGACCGCCACGCTCGACCCTCCGATGGCCACCACGTTGACGGCCGGAGCCACCACGATGTTGATGGCCAGACCGCCAGGGCCTGCCACCGGGATGGCGACGCCGCCGGAGCCGCCGCTGCCGCCGACGCTGCCGACGAACACGACGTTCTGGCTGCCGCCCGTGAAGCCCGACGACGACAACGCGTTGGCGCCGGCCCCCGAGTTGGCAAAGCTGTTGGCATTGCCGATGGCGGTGGCCGGGCCGGTGTTGCCCGAGCTCCCCGAGTTCCCCGAAGTGGCGTTACCGCCGATCGCGATCGCCGTGCCCAGGATCCCTTCGTTCCGAGCCGTCACGTTGACCGTGGCGGCGCCGGTGGATCCCGTCGAGCCCGAGTTGCCGGAGACGGCAGTCGGGTTCGAGACGGCGCTCGACGAGGCGTTTCCGGTGTTCCCGCTGTTGGTCGCGCTCGATTGGGCCGAAGCCGACCCCGAGCTCCCCGTCGTCGCCGACGGGCTGACCGAGACGTTGGAACTTCCCCCGTTGCCCCCGTTGGCGTTGCCAACGGCCACGCTGGACCCGCCGACGGCTGTCGACGAGACCGCGGGAGCGGCGACGACGTTCACCGCGGGGCCACCCGACCCGGATACGGGAGCGGCTACGCCTCCGTTGCCGCCACTGCCGCCGACCGACACCACGGCCACCTGGTTGGTGGCGCTGCCGGTCGTGCCCGAGTTGGCGACGGACGTAGCCCCCGCCCCGCTGTTCGCGGAGCTCGTGGCATTGCCGATCGCGGTCGCCGCACCGGTGTTACCGGAGCTGCCCGAATTGCCCGACGTTGCCTGCGCGCTGGCTGCAGATGCCCCGAAGAGGAGCAGGAACAGGGCGGCAAGCGCGCCTCCGAACGAGGCCACGCCAAGCCGGACGATGATGCGGAATCTCGCTGTACTCATGTTTCTCACCTCCCTTCGCATCCGGGCCGCCCCCGACAACGGGCCGGTCCGGGAGTTGAGAACGGCGCGCCCGCGCGACAAGTCGCTTGCGCGGTGACGCCTGTTTCCCCAGCCTTCCTCTGCCTTGTGCTTCCCCCCCTCGGTGCCAGATCCTACTTTCGGCTGATTGGCTATGTCCTGTGTTCGAGGACTGGGACGCCAAGACCTACGACCGGGTCGCCGACGTCCAGACCCGCTGGGGCCTGGTGGTGCTCGACCGTCTCCCGCTGGTCGGCTCGGAGCGGGTGCTCGATGCCGGGTGCGGCACCGGGCGCGTCACCGAGCACCTCCTCGGCCGGCTGCCTCGAGGTCGGGTGGTGGCCCTGGACGCATCCGAGGCGATGCTCGCCGAGGCGCGCCGCCGGCTGGGCGACGGCGGGCGCGTCGAGTATCTCCGCGCCGACCTGGGCCGGCCGCTCCCGGTGGACGGTCCGGTCGACGCCGTGCTGTCGACGGCGACGTTCCACTGGGTCCTCGACCACGACGCCCTGTTCGCCCACCTGGCCGCGGTCCTGCGCCCGGGAGGCGCGCTCGTGGCCCAGTGCGGGGGGCCGGGGAACGTCGCGAGCGTCCTGGCCGCCGCCGCCGCCCTCGGCCGCACGACCGACGCCGTCAACTTCGCCACGCCGGAGGAGACGGCGCGCCGCCTCCGCGCCGCCGGCTTCGTCGACGTGTGGACCTGGATCACCCACGAGCCCGCCTCCTTCGCCTCGACCGCCGACCTGGAGGCGTTCCTCGCCGCCGTCGCGCTGCGCACCCACCTGGACGGTCTGGGCCCCGCCGCGCGGGCCGCGTTCGTCCACGCCGTCGCGGCCCGCCTTCCCAGCCCCGAGATCGACTACGTCCGCCTCAACATCCTCGCCCGCCGCGCCCCTGCGGGCGATTGACCGCGCACGTGGCCGCGATTTCTGTCGCGATCCTGTGACACGAATGAGAACCGGCGGCGACACCTCCCGGTCATGCTCTGGGTTGTGAGAGGACGCCCGGCCGCGACCGTTGCCGCGACGGTGGCCGCGCTGGCACTCCTGCTGGTGGGGTGCGCTGGCGCCGGTTCCGGGTCGGTACCGATCGACCTGGTGCCCACGACGACCACACCGACGACGTCGGCCCCGTCGACCACGACCACGACGACGACCACGACGACCGCAGCTTCCGCCTCGACCAACCCGCCGCGCACGACGGCGGCGTCCGAGGAGCTCAGCGGCTTCCAGACCGACCCGTTCCGTCGAGAGCACCCGCTCTCGGTGCCGCCGGTCCCCGTGCTCACCGCGATTCGCTCCGCCCATCACGACGGCTACGACCGGGTCGTGTTCGAGTTCACCGGGCCGCTCCCCGGCGCCGTGTCCGTGCGCTATGTCGACCGGGTGATCGCCGACGGCTCCGGCAACGCCGTCACCGTCGCCGGGCAGGCCTTCCTCCAGGTGCGGTTCGAGGAGGCGCAGGCCCACACCGACGCGGGTGCACCCACGGTGGCCAATCGCACGCGCCCCAACCTCCCCGTGCTCACCGAAGTCGTCATGGCCGGGGACTACGAGGGATATGTGACGGTGGCGCTGGGCCTCACCACCCGGGCGCCGTTCCGGGTGCTCGAACTGAGCAATCCGACCCGCGTGGTCGTCGACGTGCGGGCCTGAGCTGATCGGCGTCCGGAAACCGCGGCTGCGTCAATAGACCGAGGCCGGGACACCCGAGCGCGCCAGGCGCTCCGCGACGTCCGGCGGGATGGCGAGCTCCCAGCGGTCCTGTCGCAGCTGCGACCGGCTCACGACCAGTTCACCGGCGGCCCGGCCGGCGTGGCTGAAGCGGAACACCCACGTCGAGCCCTGGTCGAGGATCTCGCGCAGATCCCGCGTCGACTCCCGGCCGACGACGCCGAGGTTCAACCACGCCGCCCGGTCCCCACCCGTGACATCGACTTGCACCGCGTACCGGGACGGGTTGCTGACCGACAGGTCGACGAACCCCGGCACCCGGAGGCCGGGCATGAGCAAGATGCCGACAATGGCGACGACGGCGACGGCGGTGCCAACCATGAGCCGGCCGCCGAGGTTGTGCTGCAGGGGATGGGGGCGGGTGAGCGTCGGTGTCATGTCATGCGGGGGCGTAGGTCCAATCGGGTCGCTTGCGGTGGTACTCCGAGTCGTAGACGGCCCGTCCGCCACCGATGTCGATCAGCTTCGGGAACGTCACCGGCCGTGGTCGGGGGCATGCCTCCCCCTCGATGTGGGCCAGAACCTCGTCAGGGAACGCTCTCAGGATACTGGCCACGACCTGACGCTCCTCGACGGCGAGGAAGCAGCGGTTGCCGTCGGTGACCTTGCCCAGCCACCCTCCGATCTCGGCCACGTCCGCGTCGGTGCCGACACCCTGCTGGATCCGCTCGAGCCGGGCCGTGATCTCAGATGACCCCAACTTGCAGGGCGGGCACTGGCCGCACGACTCGACGGCGAGGAAGCTCGAGAACTGCCGGGCGACCTCCACCATGCAGGCGGTCTCGTCGTAGACGATGAACCCACCCGTTCCCAGACCGCTGCCCGCGGCCTGGAACGCCTCGTACGAGAGCGCCACGTCGAGGTGCTCGGCGGTGATGACCGGATTGGAAACGCCGGAGAACACCGCCTTCACCGGCCGGTCCGGAAAGGTGCCACTCCCGACCCCGTCGATCACGGCCCGCAGGCTCGTGCCCAGCTCCACCTCGCCCACGTCGGGAGCGACGACGTCGCCGACGACCGTGCAGACGATCGTGCCGGGAGAGTCGTCCGTGCCCATCGAGCGGAACCATTCGTCCCCCCGGGCCAGGATGTGCGGCACGTTCGACAGCGTCTCCGCGTTGTTGACGAGGGTGGGGTTGGACTCGTGCCGGCCGGCGTGCCCGGGCTCACCCTCGCGGGCCTCCCAGCCGGTCTGGGGCGCGGTGGCGAAGAGCCCGTGCTCGAAGGGCGGGAACAGGCGAGGCAACGGGGCCTTGCCCTCGATCACCTCGAGCATCGCCTTCTCCTCGCCGTAGAGGTACTCGTCGGGCCCGGCGACGATCGTCACCTCGCACTCCGGGCAGATCCCCGCCGCCTGCATCTCCTGCACGGCGCGGGTGACCGCCTCGACCTCGTGCTCGAAGCTCGCCTTCAGGCAGATGAACGCTTCGACGGCGCTGAGGGCGAAGCCGGCGATGATCACGCCCTCCACCAACTGGTAGGGGTTGGCCCGCATCAGCGCGCGGTCCTTGAACGTCCCCGGTTCTCCCTCGGCGGCGTTGCAGACGACGTAGCGGTGCGTGCCCGCCTGGCCGGCGACGCCCGCCCATTTCCGCCCCGTCGGGAACCCGCCACCCCCGCGACCTCGCAGCCCGGACCGCCGCACCATCTCGATGGTGGCCTCGGGGCCGATCTCCTGCGCCCGCTGCACGCCCAGGCCACCGGTGTCGGTGGCGAAGTACTCGTCCA
>JBOGIC010000701.1:0-10835 GCA_050744985.1 Acidimicrobiales bacterium | reverse complement strand
GCTCAACGAGGCGGGCGTGCGCTGCGGCGTGCTCGTGGCGCCGGTGCTGCCGGGCCTGTCCGACCGGCCCGAGCAGTTGGAGGCGGTGGTCAAGGCCTGCGTCGACGCCGGCGCCGCGACCATCACGCCGATCCTGTTGCACCTGCGGCCGGGCGTGCGCGAGCACTACCTCGCGTGGCTCGCCGGTGCCCGGCCGGAGCTGTCGGCGCGCTACGACGAGCTGTACCCGCGCGCGTACGCGCCGAAGGCCACCCAGCAGGCCCTGTCCCGCCAGGTCGCCCGTCTCGTCGCCCGCCACGGCGGGCGCGTCGCTCCACCCCGGGAGACGCGTGACGTGCCGACGCGCCGGCCCGCCCGACGAACGAAGGCTGACCAGTTGGCGCTCGAGGTCTGAGGGTCAGCCCGGCGGGGCGATCGCCTGGTCGTCCTCCTCGGGGGTCTCGCCGCTGTCGTTGAGCTCCCGATCGGGCTCGCCCAGCATGTCCTTCGCCTGGTCGCGCGCCCGCTGGATGTGCTCACCGACCTCCTCGAGACGCGCCTCCTCGCCCGCCTCGGCCTGACCGGCCGCCCTGTCGTCGTCGCCGTTGCCGGACGTGCCCCCCTCGTCCGGACTGTCGCCCTCGTCCCGATCGCCCTCGTCCCGATCGCCCTCGTCGCGCTCCTGCTCCTGCTCGGCCTGGCTCTCTCCGTCGGTCATGGCCGGCTTCTACCCAGGTCAACTGTTCAGCCATCGTTCACCAGGTGGTGGCCCAGTCGTCGACCCATCGTCGTCTGGCCCTCGTAGGTTGCTCACCGCAGGGGCGATCGCCGCACCCCGACCGCCACGGCCCACGACGTGGCTGGCCCTTCGGTCGCCCCTAGGTGTTGCCGGCGGCGCCATGGCGCCGCCGGCAGGGCTCATGCGATCAGGTGGGCCCGGGGGTTCTTGGGCGGGCGGCCACGCGGCCGCTTGAAGGCGAGCACCTTGCCCTTGAAGAACAGACGGCCGCCCCACACGCCGTACGGCTCGCGCCGGGCCAGCGCACCCTCGAAGCACGCCTCCTTCACCGGGCACTCGGCGCAGAGCGCCTTGGCCCGGGCGATGTCGTCCAGCTGCTCCGAGAAGAACAGCGCGGTCAGTTCACCGGTGCCGTCGTTGCACCGGGCCTCCTCACGCCCAACGTCTCGGTCTTCCTCCCACCGTTCGGCGAGCATCGCTCTGCCCTTTCTTCTCGAATGCGAAAGGCCGCCGGGGTCTCCCGGCGGCCTTTGGGCACTTCCTCGAAGGAATCGGAGATCTATCCCGAAGGACTTCCTCCTGTGCCCGTTGGCCACCCAATACCGTGGTCGAACGACCGCGACGTGGTGCACGGAGCCATCTGGGTGCCCACAGGCGCGACGGCGCGGAGCTGCCCCCAGGGCTTGCTCTGATACGCCCGGCCGGTCATGCCTACCTCGCTCCTGTTGGTTTCGCTTCTCATGGCTCCGTGACATGGTGGCCAGTCGCCGGCGCCGCGTCAACTGATTTATCGGATCGTGCGAAAATGGCCCGGCGATGCCCATGCGAACCGACTGCAAGAACTACGAGAGTCGCTCGTACCCCGGCGGGGAGACCGTCCGGAAGTGCAATATCGACCTCGCGCCCGAGGCGCCCTGGCGCTGCCCGGCCGACTGCTCCGGCTACGCCCCGCGCCTGGCCGACGTCAACTGGAAGCACGGCACGCTCGTCACCCCTCCGACCCCGCCCGAGCCACCCGGCCTGGAGAACGCCGCCGCCCTCCTGGACGAGGCCGAGAACATCGTGAACGCGGCCGGCGAGCAGATCATGGCCGAGTACCACGAGCGTCAGGAGAAGACACCGTTCTGGCGGCGGTTCCGCCGGCGCTGACTCCACCCCTCAGCGGCCGAAGCGCCGTTTGAGCCGGCGCATCCACCCGCCGTCCTTCTCGCCCGAGAGCGCGCGCCGCTCCTCCTCGAAGGCCCGGGCCGCATCGGTGTCGCCCTGCCGCTGCGCCGTGAACGCGAGGATGCGCAGCGCCGCCGCCATGCCCGACGTGTCCCCCACCAAGCGCCGGGCGTCCAGCGCCTCGCCCGCGAAGTGGCGGGCGCCCGCGATGTCGCCGCCCGCCAGCGCGACGTCGGCGAGGTTCCCGTACACGCCGGCGGCGTTGTACTGGTCCCCGATGACGCGCCAAAGGCCGAGCGCCTCGTAGTACAGGGTGCGCGCCGCGGCGTGGTCCCCGCTGACTTCCGCGATCGCCCCGAGGTTGGTGAGCGACGCGGCGACGACCCGATCGTCCCGGAGGTCCCGGCCGATGGCCAGGCTCTCCTCGAACAGGCGCTGCGCCTCGACCCGATCGCCTTGCTGGAAGGCAATGTTCCCCATGGCGTGCAGGACCGCGCTGGCGCCGAGCCGGTCGTCGAGCTCCCAGTGGAGCGTGAGGCTGTCGTCGTAGAGGGTGCGGGCGGCACGGTAGTCCCGGTCGCGCAGCGCCAGCAGACCGGCCGAGTTGGCAGCCCGGGCCCGGACCGACGCGGGCGCGCCGGGGTTCTGCGCCAGCGCGCGCGACAGCCAGCGGCGGCCCTCGCCTGCGTACCCGCGCACCTCCCAGAACCGGCCCAGGGCGGCGGCAAGCGCCAGCGCCTCCTCGGACTCGGGCCGGGCCGTCCCCCACTGCAGCGCGGCCCGGAAGTTGTCGTGCTCGGTCTCGAGGGCGCCGAGCCAGATGTCCTGGCGCGGACCATCGAGGGCGGCCGCCCCCTCCTCGGCGTACGCTCGCGCCCAGTCGAGATGGCGACGGCGGGCCACGTCGTCGGGCCGTCCCCGGGTCTTCGCGCCGAGCCGGTATCGCGGCGGCACTCCGGTTTCCACGAGCACCGACCGTGCGACCAGGCCGGGCACCAGGGTGTCGACCGGTTCGTCGGGACAGACCGCCCGCCCCGCCTCCTGGGTGAAGCCGCCGGCGAAGACCGAAAGGGCGTCGACCACCCTCCGTTCCTGATCCGTGAGATGCCCGTCCATACCGCCCCGCCCCAGCCTACGGTTGGAGCCGTGAACGGGCCGAGCTTCCGGATCGCGGGCATCCCCGTGCGGATCGACCTCACGTTCTTCCTGATCGTCTTCGTGCTCGGGTTCGGGGCGCGGTCGGGAACCCTGCTCGTGGCGTGGGTCGTGATCGTCACCGGGTCGGTGCTCCTGCACGAGCTCGGCCACGCGCTGGCCTTCCGTCGGTACGGCCAGGAGCCGCAGATCCTGTTGCAGGGTATGGGTGGCCTCACGTCCGGCAGCGGCGCGCCGCTGCGGCCGAGCCACGACATCGTCGTCAGCCTGGCCGGTCCGCTCACCGGGCTCATCCTGCTGGGCATCCCCGCCCTGGTCCTCGCCCGCTCGTCGGTCGAGCTGACCCCGACGTGGCAGACCGTCGTCGAGGACATCGTCTTCGTCAACCTGGCGTGGTCGCTGGTCAACCTGCTGCCGGTGCTCCCGCTCGACGGGGGACGCACGACCGCCGCCCTCTGGGAGGCCGTGACCGGCAAGCCGGGAGAGCGGCAGGTGCACATGCTGTCGGTGACCGTCGCCGGCGCCGCCGGCCTCTTCGCGCTCACCCGCGGGTACCTCTTCGGCACCCTGTTCGCCGGGTTCTTCATCGCCTACAACGTCAGCCAGCTCTCGGCGGCGCGCAACGCCCGGCTCGGCTCCGGGCTGGTCGAAGGCTGGCGCGCCCTCGGCCGCGGTGAGGCTGATGCGGCCGAGGCGGCCGCCGAGCGCGCCCTCGCCGACCGCCCGTCGGCCGAGATCATGGTGCACGCGATGGAATTGCAGGCGTGGGCCCGGCTCGCCGCGGGCCGACCCGACGACGCCCGCGCCGCCGTCGCCCACTTCCCGCACGGCCGTGTCCCGAGCGACCTCCTGACCGGCACGCTCGAGCTCGAGGCGCGCCGCTCCGAAGAGGGCCTCAGTCACCTGCTGGCGGTGTACGCGAGCCACGATTACGGTCCGGCGATGCCGATGGCCGCCGCCGCGGTTGCCCGGGCCGGTCTGGTCGACACGTTCCTCGACCGGCTCTGTGCGCCGGGTGGGCCGGGACCGACCGCCGTCGCCGACTTCGCCGTCCACCTCCACGTGGCCGGACGCTACGACGAGGCGGCGACGGCCAACCGCCGTGCCCTCGACGCGGCGGATGCCTTCGGGGACGGCGGAGAGGCCCGAGTCGCCTACAACCTGGCGTGCAGCCACGCCCGCGCCGGGCAGGTGGGCCCGGCCCTCGAGTGGCTCGAACGGGCGGTGGCGGCCGGGTTCGCCGACATCGCGCTGCTCGACAGCGACCCGGACCTCGACGGGCTGCGCGATGACGACCGCTACCGGGTGCTTCGCGCCCGGCTCGGGGGGTAGACCTACACCGGTGTTCCTGCTGCGCGTCAAACGACGCCACAAGGCCATCCAGCAGGACCTCGACGAGAGCGAAGCGCAGCTCGTCGACCGGCTGCGCAACGGTGACGAGGCTGCCTTCGCGAACCTCGTCGACCGCTACCACGGCTCGATGGTCCGCCTGGCCCGAGGGTACGTGCCGACCGATGCCGTCGCCGAGGAAGTCGCCCAGGAGGCCTGGCTCGGCGTCCTGCGGGGCATCCGGCACTTCCAGGGGCGGTCGTCGCTGCGGACGTGGGTCTTCCGCATCGTGGTCAACCAGGCCAAGACGCACGGGGCGCGCGAGCGGCGGATCGCCGCCGACGAGCCTCTCGCCGAGCCCGCCGTCGAAGGCCACCGCTTCGAAGGCGGCGCCTGGTCACGGCCGCCCGCCCAGTGGAGCCACGCCGAGGAGCGCCTGCTGGCGACGGAGACCCGTGGGGTCGTGCGGCACGCCATCGACGAGCTGCCGCCGCTCCAGAAGATGGTGATCAGCATGCGCGACGTCGACGGCCTGGGCTCCGACGAGGTCTGCCGCATCCTCGACCTCACCGACGGCAACCAGCGGGTGCTCCTCCACCGCGCCCGTTCCCGTGTGCGGGGCGCCCTGGAGCAGTACATGCGGGAGGACGTCTCGTGATCCGGCGCAGCCGCATGAGCTGCCAAGAGCTGGTCGAACTGGTCACCGACTACCTGGAGGGCGCGCTGCCCAAGCACGACCGGGCGCGCCTCGACGGCCACCTGCGGGGCTGCGACGGTTGTACCGAGTACCTGGCCCAGATGCGCCGGACCATCCAGGTCAGCGGGCGCCTGCGGCCCGACGCGCTCGATCCCGAGGCCCGCGACCGCCTGTTGGAGGTGTTCCGTCGCTGGAAGGCCGGGTAGTCGCTCCACCAGGTTGAAACACGCCTGAATTCACGGGCCGGGCGGGCATGTACGAGAATGTCCCCACATGCGACCGCTCAGGACGACGCTGGTGAGGACGATGCTGGTTAGGACGATGCCCTTCGGGGTAAGGCCCGACCGGGGTGAGGGGACCTCACCGGGAAGGCACCTCAATGTCCACCGCGGAGTCGGGCGTTCGGGCCACGCAGGCCGGGTCGGGCGTTCGGGCCACGCCGGTCGGGTCGCCGGCCCGACCGGGGTGACCAGTTGCTGAGCCCCCCGCGCCCGGACTGGAGCACGGACGAGCCCCGTTGGAGCCCGCGCCAGGTGTTTTCCGGCCGCGACCGGTGGCCGGACGATGACGGCGTCGGGTGGCTTTTCAAGATCGTGCTGGGGGCGCTGGCGGCTTCCATCGTCGTTCCCATTCTCGTGTTCCTCGCGCTGTACGCCGCCTTCAAGTCCTTCTCCGCCGGGTCCCTGCCGCCCGAGAAGCCGACGGTCATATCCGGCATCACTCGGGTGTACGACGACGCCGGCAAGCAGATCGGGCTGCTGCGCGAGTTCGACCTGAGCATCCCGGTCACCCAGGAGGACATCCCGGACGTGCTGAAGGAGGCGACGGTCGCCATCGAGGACCAGCGCTTCTACTCCCACTCCGGGGTTGACGACCGGGCCGTGCTGCGGGCCGTCTGGGCCGACCTCACCGGCGGCGGCTACGTCGAAGGCGCGTCCACCATCACCCAGCAGTACGCCCGTCTCGTCTACACGGGCACGGAGAAGACGATCCGCCGCAAGCTCGAGGAAGCGGGCGTGGCGCGCAAGATCGAAAAGTCCATGTCGAAAGACGAGATCCTCTACCGGTATCTCGACCGCGTCTACCTGGGCGACGGCGCCTACGGCGTCGGGGCGGCGTCCCAGTCGTACTTCCGCAAGCCGGTCAAGGACCTCACCCTGTCCGAGGCCGCCCTGCTCGCCGGGTTGATCCGCCAGCCCAGCGTGAACAACCCGCGCAACAATCCGTCCGGCGCGGAGTCCGCCCGCCTGCTGGTGCTCGACCGCATGCTCGCTCAGGGCCGCATCTCCCAGGGGGAGTACAGCGAAGCGGCCGCCCAGAAGGTGTTCCTGGCCGAGCCCGCATACCAGCCCGATGGCCCGGCCACGGTCATCCAGCCCCGGCAGGAGCAGCAGGCCGACTACCCCTTCTTCGTCGACTATGTCCGCCGGTACCTCATCGCCAAGTACGGCGAGGAGAAGGTGTACCAGGGTGGGCTGAAGGTCTACTCGTCGCTCAGCCCGTCGCTGCAGGCGAAGGCGGAGAAGGCGGTGTCGGACACGCTGAAGGGCACGACGTCGCCGCTCGACATGGCCATCGTCTCGCTCGATCCCCGGACGGGGCTCGTGCGCGCCCTCGTCGGCGGCCGTGACTTCGCCAACTCCCAGGTGAACCTGGCGCTCGGCAGCTGCAACGGCCAGCCGGCGCCCAAGGACGGCGGTCCGATCTGCGTCGACGGGGGCGGCACGGGCCGCCAGCCCGGTTCGGCGTTCAAGCCCATCACGCTGGCGCGCGCCATCGAGGAGGGCATTTCCGTCGACAAGGTCTACTCGGGGCCCTCCAGCTACACGTTCCCCCGGTGCACGGGCGAGGGTTGCACGGTCAGCAACGTGGAGAGCAGCGGCTACGGCAGCCTCACCCTGCGGGCGGCCACGGCCCGGTCGGTGAACACCGTCTACGCCCAGTTGATCGGCGACGTGGGCGTGAAGGACACGGCCGAGATGGCGCACCGCCTCGGCCTGACGATGGTCAACGCCGACGGCACCCAACCCAACGGTGAGCCCTATGGCCCGAGCCTCACGCTGGGCGCGGCGGAGACCTCACCGCTCGACATGGCGGCCGCTTTTGGCGTGTTCGCCAACCGGGGAGAGCAGCTCCCCGCCGCGCCGGTCACCCGCGTCGAGGAACCGGACGGCAAGGTGCTCGAGGACAACGTCAGCCGCAAGCCCAAGCGGGTGCTGCAGGCCAACGTCGCCGACCTCGTCAACGACGTCCTGAAGGACGTGATCGCCTACGGCACCGGCTCCGGCGCCGACTTCGGCCACCCCAACGGCGTCGCCGGGAAGACCGGTACGAGCGAGGACTACGGCGACGCCTGGTTCGTCGGCTACACGCCGCAACTGTCCACCGCCGTCTGGTTCGGGTACACCGACGGGCGCCGCTCCCTCACCAACATCAAAGGCAACGCCCGGGTGTACGGGGCGACCTTCGGCGTGCCGACGTGGAAGGCGTTCATGACCGCCGCCGAGCCCGAGTTGAACCTCACCGACTTCCCCAAGCCGGGGCCGCCGCCCACCATCGCTCCGGCGCCCCGGCCGACCGTCACCGCCCGCAACGGCCTCCCGACGACGGCACCGACACCCACCTACACCCTGCCGACGGCGCCCACGACGGTGTACGTCCCACCGGTCTACCAGCCGACCACTCCTCCGACCACGCGGCGCCCCACCCCCACGACCGCCCCCAGGGGCATCCTTCCCATCCTCACTCCCACCACGCGTCCTCCCTCCACCCCGCCGTGATCCTGATCCTCATCCCCCTCGCCGGGATCGTGCTGGGCCTGATCCTGTGGGGGGCGATGCGGGGCCTGGGCGCGTTCGACTCGCTCGGGGGCTCCGGCTCCGGCGGATCGTGGCGCGCCGAGCGGTCAGATCGGTCGGAGTGGCGGGACCGGGGGTCGATGTCGCTGCGGGAGCGGGTCGAGGCCACGCCGAGAGGCTGCCTCCTGTCGGTGCTCGTGGCCTGCGGCGTCTGGGTGCTGGGCTGGTTGATCCTCCTCGTCATCGGCCTCAGCGTGCTCTCATGAGCTCTGTTCCGTCCTCCGCCGACCTCGCCGGGCACCTCGTCTCGAGCCACCTCGCCGGTGTCGTCGCCACGCCGGCGCGCTCCTGCGTCGTCAACTGCCAGAAGATGGTCGCCGGCGATCCGGACTACACGTTCGGGCTCTCCGACTGGAAGGACGCCACGTACGACGACGCCGTCGCCGCCCTGCGGGCCTGCGGCGTGACGCTGGCGGAGGACCCGTCGGGCACCGCCTTCGTCGACCCGCACGTGGCGATGGCCGCCATCGAGCGCCACCGCGCCCACCTGGGCGCCATCGCCGCGGGCCAGGGCCGCGTGCTGATCGCCACCGGCCACGCGTTCGCCTTCCTGTCGCACTACCAAGCCATCGCCGACGCTCTCCGGGCGGCGGGGTGCGAGATCCTCGAACCGCTCGAAGGCCGGCACCGCCAGTTCCTCACCAAGTCGGGCGATCCGGCCTCGATCCGCTACTTCGGCGGGATCGCGAGCCTCGTGCTGCACGGCTGCCTCGAGCACACGCACCGGCCCGACTACATGGAGGCCCTGCTGGACGAGGCCCGCCGCACCGGACCGGTCGACGCCGTCATCGGCGACCACGGCTTCGCCGGCGCGGGCGTCGAAGCCGGGATCCTGACGCTGTCCATCGCCGACGTGAACGACCCCGCCCTCCCCCTCGCCCAGGCTCACGGACGTACCGACGGCGTGCTCGTCGTCGACGACGGCCTCGTACCGGCCGTCTACGAGCCGCTCACGGCCTTCATGCTCGCCGACGTGTAGCCGCCAAATCCATTTGCTCCGCGCCATTGGCCCTCAGAGGTACCTCTTTCGCGGACTAACCGTCGGGGTGACGGCCACGCCGCCGGGCTGCCCCACTGCCGGTCTGCTCGGGGCCGCACCAGGGTGAACCGGTCGACCGGTTCGTACTCGGCGGAGCGGGCGGCCGCGCCGTCGTGGGTCGCTTCGAGCCTCGTGGTCCCGCCGGGTTGACCGGGATCGAGGTCGAAGACCGTGTAGCCGAAGGGACGGTCGACCACCCGTGCCGCCAGCCAGTCGGCGGGCTCGGTCACCTTGGACGGCGTCGGCTGCCGCCGGTCACCAGAGCCCTCGACGCCGACGATGACGGACCCTGGGGCGGCTCGGCGAAGGCACCGGCGGACGGGAACGGACCGGCCACCGCGGCGAGATCCCGGCGAGGCTCCGCCGGCTCACAACGGCGTGTGCATCGATGCCCGACCGAGCGCCACGGTGTGAAATGTAGGAAGCGCCGGTGGCCCGGGGGCGATGAGGGCGTGAACCGGGCAAGAACCGTTGCCGACTCTCCGACCCTCGGCCGCCGCGGTTGGTCACCCAAGCGTCACCTGGCGTCGCCGTCCGGTGCCGCCCGCTGCCGCCCGGTGCCGCCGGGTCAGCGAGGCGCCGTGGTCGTGACGACGACCGCGAGGTCGCGTCCCGACTCGGTGAGCAGCGTGGCGAGGATGACCACGGGAGCGCCGGTCGAGTTGGCGCCGAAGTGCACCATGTCGCCCGTCTCGGTCACCTCGTCGCCGGGCTTCAGCAGGACCGTGGCCGGCCCGGTCACCGGTTCAGTGGTGCCGTCGGCGCGCTCCACGCTCGCCGTGCCACTCAACACCGTGTAGGTGAGGGAGCCCGACTGGATGGCCGCCAGCTGCACACCCGGGTGGATGTGGGCGGGCAGTTGGGCGCCGGGAGCGATCGTGTAGCGCACGAGCGTCAGCGTGCGCCCGGGCGCGCCCGGGGGGTCGGCATCGGTGGCCAGGATCTCCCGCACCACCGCGACCGCCGTGGTCGACGTGGTCCCGGCGCCGGAGTCGAAGGACTCGTCACGGCACGCCGACCCGCCGAGGAGCGCCGCGAGGACCAGCACGACAGCGGCGATGCGGCCCACGACCACGAAGGTACCTGGGGTTGTGCGCCTCGGCGGTCGGGAAGAACGAGGGCATGAGCGACGCCCCTACCGGATGGGATGCCGACGAGCAGATGCCGCTGCCCGACGAACCGATGGCGGTCGACGACTGGGGCACGACCGAGCGGGAGGAGCTGGTGGGCGAACCGCTCGCCGTCCGCCGCCAGCGGGAGGTACCCGACGCCATCGGTGACCTCGACCCCTTCGTCGACGACTCCATGTCGGCCGAGGAGGCCGCCGTCCGCATCGACGAGGACCCTCCCGGGATCACCGGCGACGACTCGCCCGGCTACCTGGAGGAGTGACCGGCGCGCGTCGCGTAGCCGACCGGCGCCTCAGGCGGTCTTCACGGGCGGCGCGTCGTTGGGCGCCATGTAGGCACCGATCGCATTGAAGAGCGTCTTGCTGGGGTTGGGGGGGTAGCCCCCACCGTTGGCGATGAACGCCTCGGGCAGGAGGGTGATGACCACCGCGATCGCGATGTTCTCCGAGGGCAGGTACGCGTTGCTCGCCGCGATCCCCGACAGGAGCGGCGTCTGCAGGAGCCACGATCCCTGGCGGACCACGCCGAGCCCGAAGTTGTAGAACTCCGTCTGGGTGAAGCACTCGGGCACGCAGTTGGGCTGAGACTGCCCGAAGCCCAGCAGGTTCGGGTCGGTCATCGCCTTGTGGCTCGCCTTCGACAGGAGCTTGCCGGTCCCGACCGCGTCCGCCGTCGTGATCAGGTCGTCGACGGTCGTGGTCTGGTTGGCTCCGATCGGCGTTCCCCACTGCGTGTTCCAGAA
>JBOGIC010000700.1:0-2028 GCA_050744985.1 Acidimicrobiales bacterium | reverse complement strand
GGCGTCCACGTAGCCGCCGACGGTCGAGCCCCGGCGGGCGAAGAACTCGTCGCCGCCCAGCACGATGGTCTGGGCGTACTCGAACGGCCAGCCCCCGGCGATGGCGCCGACGATCGCATCGAGCTCGGCGCTGGTCGCGTTCCGGCCCAGGAACGTCGTGTAGTACGAGTTGACGACCATCCGGCGGTACTCGGCCGACGTGGTCAGGCCGGTGGCGACAGCCGCACGGGTGAAGTTGCCGCCGATGAGGAGGTTGACCTCGGAGGTCGACGGCGCACGGCCCAGGAGGTCCCGGTAGGCGCGGTCGATGTAGCGACCCATCGGCGTCGACCCGGGGGGCACCGTCGTCGTCGTGGTCGGAGGCAGTGTCGTCGTCGTCGTGGTCGGAGGCAATGTCGTCGTCGTGGTCGGTGGCGGCGTCCCGCTCCCAGCGAGGAACGAGCTGTTGGCGACGTTCCAGTGGCCGGCGAGGTAGCTGCCGGCGGCCGGGGCGGTCGAGTAGTAGTCGTCGTGGTTGCAGTCGAGGCGGTTCTCCTGGGCGGTGCTCGAGCAGGCGATGCGCATCGACACGCCCGGCCCGTCGACGTAACACATGCGGTCGTAGTCGTCGACGCAATGGTTGTTGGCGGTGCTGTTGGGAGCCGAGGTCTGCACACCACCGAGGTTGTGCACGAGCTCATGGGCTTCGACGAGCCCGTTGGACACGCCCCAGCAGCCCCGGTCGACACGGGCCACCATGCCGGCGACGCCCGACGGCCCGTTGTTGTAGTTGCCGGTGATGTTGCGGTCGTCGTTGTAGATCTGGGCGATCCCGCAGTACACGTTGGCATCCACCCAGACCAGGTACTTGCGGTCCGACCGGTTGTAGCCCTGGCTGCGCAGCTCGTTGATCGTGTTGGTGAGCGAGTCGTCGCCCGACGCCGTCAGCGTCAGGTTGAGGACGGTCGGGTTGCACGAGGCATCGTGCACGTAGCGGATGTGGCGCGCGCCGCCGGTCTCGCCGGCGCTGAAGTTGAACACGTCGTCGGTCTGGCTCGCCCACAGCCGGAACGTGGGGAGCAGCGTGGTGTACCGGTCGGTGACGCCCGCGGCATGGGCGTAGACCAGTTGCACCCGGTTGCCACTGGTGCCGTTGTCGTAGCAGAGCGCGGCATCGACCTCGACGGGCTCAGCCGCCGCCGGGCCCGGCTGGGGCACGGCGTCCTGGCGCACATCGACACCCGGAGGCGCCGGGTCGGGCCCGTGCGTGCAGCCCGTCTGCCCGGACGCGAGGCGGAGCTCGAATCCACCCTTGCACGGCCCGTCGGCCTCGCTGCGGCGGAGGTCGCCGTACCGCAACCCTTTCGCCGCGTCGTCCGCCGGAACGCCCGTAGGGGGCCCGGACGGAGCCGCCCAGCCGGCTTCGGCGCCGGCCAGGATGCCGATCGCGGCTACGACGGCGAGCCAACAGCGGCGGTGGTGCGATCGAACCTTCATCCGAGGCTTCATCGACCCCCCGAGGGCGAACCTTGACGCAAATGGTCGGTATGCCCTATCCGCTGTATCCTTCGCGTTGACTCCGGATAGGCAGCGTCGCCTCTTCGACGAGGAAGCCCCGGAGCGGCCAGCAATCCTCGGATCCGCAGTTGCGTCCCGTCCCGCGTCCCGAAAGGCGGCCCCATGGCCCCCGAGCTCGACGCCTGCGGCATCGGCTTCGTCGCCGACGCTCGCGGTCGCTCGTCCCGTGACATCGTCCAGGCCGCCCTTGGTGGGCTCGCGTGCGTCAAGCACCGCGGCGCCCTGGCCGCGGACGCCAAGTCCTCCGACGGGTCGGGGCTGCTCGTGCCGATCCCGCCGGCGCTGTTCGGAGAGGGCGCCGGGCTGGCGATGCTGTTCGTCCGCGGTGACGATCCCCGCGCCGAGGTCGAGGCGGCGGCTGAGGCCGAGGGCCTCCGGGTCACCGAGTGGCGCACTCCGCCGACCGATGAGGACGCGTTGGGCGAGGTGGCCCTCGCCAGCCGGCCGCGCATCGTCCAGGCCGTACTGGAG
>JBOGIC010000699.1:0-4549 GCA_050744985.1 Acidimicrobiales bacterium | reverse complement strand
GCGCAAGAGTGCGGCGCCGTCGGCGTACCGGGTGAGGATCCAGCTGCCGTCGACGGCGTGCCGGACCGGCTCGTTCTCCCGGAGCCAGCGGTAGTACGTGTACGGGTCGGCCCGGTTCTCGGGGGCGAGTGGGTCGAGAGGGGGCGTCGAAGCGCTGGGCATGACCACGGCTCCACGACTACCACTGATGGCGAGGTTCGGGGGCGGCGGGTTGGTGGCCGGGCTGCTGCTCACGGCCACGCTCCCGCCGGTCGGCTGGTGGTTCCTCGGCCCCGTGGGCGTGGCCGTCCTGTTCCTCGTGCTGGACGACCCGCCCGGCGGCTGGTGGTGGCGGCTGCTGGCCGGCATCGCCACCGGCCTCGGCCTGTACGGGCCAGGCCTGTGGTGGGCGACGGAGTTCCATGCGGTCGGATGGGTCGCGCTGGTGCTGGTCGAGTCCGCCCTGCTCGCCCTTGCCCTCATGACCGTCCCGAGGGACCGCGTCGCCGTCGCGCTCCCGGCCGCCTTGGTCGTGGCCGAAGCGGTGCGGGGGGCGTGGCCGTTCGGCGGGCTGCCGCTGGCCGGGCTCGACCTCGGCCAGGTGGACGGGCCGCTCCTGCCCGTCGCCCGCTTGGGTGGCCACTTGCTCATGGTGGCGGCGGTCGGCGTCGCCGGCGTCGGGCTGGCGGAACTGCTCCGGCGGCGGTGGGCCGCGGGGGCGACGGCGGCCGTGGCCACGGTGGCGGTGGTCGTGGGCGGTGGGGTGGCCTTCGACGGACGGCCCCAGGCGGCGGTGGCGGCGGCGGCCGTGCAGGGTGGCGGCCCGCGGGGCGTGCGGGCCGTCGACGCCGACCCGGCCGTCGCCTACCGGGCCCAGATCGAGGCGACCCGCGACGTGCCGCCGGGGACGGCGCTGGTTCTGTGGCCCGAGGACGTGGTCGACCTCGACCGTCCGCTCGCCGGCTCGCCGGAGGAGGCCGAGATCGGGGCCGTGGCGCGGGCGTTGGGCGTCACGCTGGTGGCCGGCGTGGTCGAGGACGTCCCGGGCGAGGGCCGGTTCCGCAACGCGGCGGTGGCATGGGGCCCGGACGGATCCGTGGTCGACCGCTACGAGAAGGTGCACCGGGTGCCGTTCGGCGAGTACGTGCCCCTGCGGTCGCTGGTGGAGCGGGTCGCCGACGTCTCCAACGTGCCCCAGGACGCCATTCCCGGGCGCGGCCCCGGTGTGCTCGACACGCCGGTCGGGCGGCTGGGGGTGCTCGTGTCCTACGAGGTCTTCTTCTCGGCCCGGGCCCGGGCGGCCGTGTCGGCGGGCGGCACGGTCCTGCTCGTGCCGACCAACGCCTCGTCCTACACGACCGCGCAGGTGCCGGCCCAGGAACTGGCGGCCGCCCGGTTGCGGGCGGTCGAGACGGGCCGGTGGGTGTTACAGGCCGCGCCGACGGGCTATTCCGCCGTGGTCGACCAGCGGGGACGGGTGCGGGCACAGGGCCCGCTAGGTGACCCGGCCGTGGTGGCCCGCCCTGTGCAGCTCCGGGTCGGGCGGACGCTGGCGACGACGATCGGCGAGCTCCCCGTGATGATTCTGGCGGGCTTCGTGCTCGTCGCCGCATGGGTGTGGAAGAAAACCTGAGCGCTTGACATTCAACTTTTCTGTCTGGTAGAAACGCGCTAGACGCAACGAGAGGAGGAGTACCGCTCATGGTCATGCGATTCGATCCCTTCCGCGAGCTCGACCGGCTCAACCAGGAGCTCTGGGGCGGCAGCCAGCGCCGCACCTCAGCGATGCCGATGGACGCCTACCGCGAGGGCGACTCGTTCTTCATCCAGTTCGACCTGCCCGGCGTCGACCCGTCGAGCATCGACCTCACGGTCGAGAAGAACGTGCTCACCGTCCGGGCCGAGCGCCGCACCGGCGTGGCATCGAGCAACGGGGATGTCGAGGTGCTGGTATCCGAGCGCCCGCAGGGCAGCTACAGCCGCCAGCTGTTCCTCGGTGAGACGCTCGACGCCGACCGCATCGAGGCCAACTACGAGCACGGCGTGCTCCGCCTCACCATCCCGGTGGCCGAGGCGGCCAAGCCCCGCCGCGTCGAGGTGACGGCCAGCGGGTCCACCAACGCCATCACCACCCAGGCCGGCGAGAGCAAATAGGTCCACCGGCCTGCGTGGCCCGAACGCCATGGTGCACGGGCTGAGCCTTTAGGCTCAGCACGTGCGGGACTCCCTGAGAATTGCGCTCCTGACCTATCGCGGCAACCCGCAGTCGGGGGGGCAGGGCGTCTACACGCACTACCTGAGCCGCGAGTTGACCGCCCTCGGGCACGAGGTGACGGTCTACAGCGGCCCGCCGTACCCGGTGCTGGCGCCCGGCGTGCGGCTGGTGGAGGTGCCGAGTCTCGATCTGTACCGACCGGATGACCCGTTCCGGCGGCCGAAGTGGCACGAGTTCCGCAGCACGGTCGACATCACCGAGTTCGCCATCATGTGCGGTGCCGGCTTCCCGGAGCCGCTGACGTTCAGCCTTCGGGCCCGGCGCATCCTGCGGACGCGGCGCGACGAGATCGACGTCGTGCACGACAACCAGTGTCTGGGTTACGGGCTGCTGGGATTGCTGCGCGACGGCTTCCCCGTGGTCGCCACCCTCCATCACCCGATCACGGTCGACCGCGCCCTCGACCTGGCCCAGGCGACGACGTGGCGAAGGCGCATGACGCTGCGGCGCTGGTACGGCTTCCTCCGGATGCAGAAGCGCGTGGTGCGCCGGATGCCGCGAGTGCTCACCGTGTCGGAGTCGTCGGCGCGCGACATCTGCCGGCAGATGGGGGCGCGCCGGGAACAGCTGGCGGTGGTGCCCGTGGGTGTCGATACCGCCCTGTTCCGACCCGTGCCCGAGATCGGGCGGGTGCCCGGACGGCTCGTCACCACCGCGAGCAGCGACGTCCCGCTGAAGGGCCTCGTGCCGTTGCTCGAAGCCCTCGCCAAGGTGCGCACCGAGCGCCACGCCGAGCTGGTCATCGTCGGCCGGCCCCAGCCGGGCAGCCCCGTCCTCCCGACCGTGAAGCGGCTGGGCCTGGAGGACGCGGTCACCCTCGCCGGCGTCGTGTCCGCCGAGCGGCTGGTGGCGCTGTACGCCGAGGCCGAGGCGGCGGTCGTGCCGTCGCTGTACGAGGGGTTCTCCCTGCCGGCGATCGAGGCCATGGCCTGTGGCGTGCCGCTGGTGTCGACCACGGGCGGCGCCCTCCCGGAGGTGGTGGGCCGAGACGGGCACACGGCGTTGCTCGTCCCTCCCGGCGACCCGAGCGCGCTGGCGGTGGCCATCGGACGCGCCCTCGACGACGCCGGACTCCGTCGCCGGCTCGGCGAGGCCGGGCGGCAGCGGGTGATCGAGCGCTACAGCTGGGGGGCGACGGCGGAGGCGACCGCCGAGCAGTACCGCGAGGCGATCGCCTCGAACCGGCCTGCGTGGCCTGAACGCCGTACGCAGTGCTGACCGTCGACTTCGACCGGCTCGACCTGCGACCGGAGATGCGGTTGCTTGACTTCGGGTGCGGGGCCGGGCGCCACGCGCTCGAGGCGGCCCGGCGGGGCGCCGTCGCCGTCGCCCTCGACAAGGAGGCGACCGACTGCAAGGACACGGCCGCGCTGATCGGCCCCGAAGGCGGCTCGACCGTGAACGGCGACGGCCTGGCGCTGCCGTTCACCGACGGATCGTTCGACCGGATCGTCGCCGCCGAGGTTCTCGAGCACGTGCCCGACGACCGGGCGGTGATGGCCGAACTGGCCCGGGTGCTGCGGCCCGGCGGGCGCCTGGCCGTCACGGTGCCGCGCTGGTTCCCGGAGCGCGTCTGCTGGGCGCTGGCGGACGACTACCACGCGCCGGCCGTCGACGGCGGCCACGTCCGCATCTACCGGCGGGCCGACCTCCGGCGGCGTCTGGCCGACGCCGGCTTCCGGCGGTCCGGCTCTCATCACGCCCACGCGCTGCACACGCCGTACTGGTGGCTCAGGTGCGCGGTCGGCGTGAGGAACGACGATGCCGCCGCCGTCCGGCTGTACCACCGGTTCCTCGTGTGGGACATGTTCCATCCGGACGGCCCGGCGCATCGGGTGGAGCGGGCGCTCAACCCCGTGCTGGGGAAGAGCCTCGTGTTGTATGCGGAGCGCCCCGGGTGCTGAGCGACCGGGAACGGGCGGCCACGGTCGACACGATCGCCGCCGTCCAGCAGCCCGACGGGATGATCCCGTGGTTCGCCGGTGGCCACGCCGACCCGTGGAACCACGTCGAGGCGGCGATGGCCCTGACCGTCGGGGGCCGGGTCGTCGAGTCCGAGCGGGCGTTCGGCTGGCTGCTGGCGACCCAGCGCCCGGACGGAGCGTGGCACCAGTACTACGCCGCCAGCGGCGAGGTCGAGGTGCCGTTGCTCGACGCCAACGTGACGGCGTACGTGGCCCGCGGGGTGTGGCACCACTTCCTCACGACGGGCGACGACGGCTTCCTCACCACCATGTGGCCGGCCGTCGACGCGGCGATGGGGTTCGTGCTGAGGCTGCAGGCACCCGGGGGCGA